>NZ_AUAR01000009.1 GCF_000428825.1 Desulfomicrobium escambiense DSM 10707
TCTGTCGATGGAATGGTTCCGGTGTCGGGCCGAGGCGCGGGTTGTGATCGAGGAATGGAGGCGGCACTACAACTCCGTTCGCCCGCATTCAAGCCTGAACAACATGACGCCAGAACATTTCTGTCGGCAGTATGGAAAAAACATGAACCGTGGGGAAACCCTCAAGAATTGAGTGGTCCGAAGTTTCCCGGCAGGTCAATACCGCTGCTTGGTTGCCGTGAGCGGGTTGTACGTCACGACGACGGTGCGTTCCCGGCCCCAGTATTCGCCGGTCGTGCGCCAGGCCGAAAGAAGGTCGTCCTCGCGGCCCTGAGCCTTGAGTTCCAGGTTGTGCACCGTCTCGACTACCGAGAACTGATCGCGCCCGGCATGAATGAGATCTTCGGCAAAATATGGAGAATACGTGGTGATGAAGTGAGCGCCTTCCGTGGCGTCAATGGCGCTGATGTTCTCCGGAGAGTTCATTCCCTTGTCAAAGACGATGGTCACGTCCTTTTGTCCGCAACCCTGCATTGTCGCGCAGACCTCGTCGATGATCGACTGGAACAACCGGGAGTCATGCCGGTTGCCTTCGTATTCGCGGTAAAAGAACGGCAGCCGGGTTTGCCTATCCACCAGCAGGGCCAGTCCGACCTGCCTGAGCCAGTCCCGTCCTTCCTTGTTCTTGCCGCGTTTGGTCAGTTCCGATTCGGTATCGCTGGCCATGAACGTGAAGTAATTGGTGGTATCGAACAAGAAGCATCCCGAGGCCGAAGGGCGCAGTTCCGCAATCCTGGCAAAGAGCTTCTGGGCGATGTCGCGCAGATGCTTCTCCTCGACCAATCCCCATTTGCGCCAATAGCCATCTGAATCCAGCACCTGGATATCGGTGGCTCGAATGGACTGGATGGCGGTATGGGAGAACCATTCCGGCAGCGCTCGTTTGGACGTGGAGTCGACCATGCGGTTGAAGGCGGCGTAGAGAAAGTACTCACCGACGCTTGGCCCGGAATCCTTGGATTTCTGCGGGACAATCTCGTCAATGATCCCGGTCACGCCAACCATCTTTTCGATCTCGTTTGCCAGCCACAACGCGCCGAACTCCTGGACCTGAATGCGACTCAGGTCCGTAGACTTCTGCCCAGTGACCAAGCTGAGAATCTTTTCCACTGTGCCGAGGTAGACCTGATTCACAACCTTGGGCTTGCCGTTCACACGGGCAATCTCACGGATGTAGAAGTAGGGTCTTCCGTTTTTCATTTTCTTATGAAGGTGCGCCATGTCTCGGCCATATCATAAGGGTCTTACATGTGCAAGAAAAATCATTCTTTTTGGTAAAAAATCAGCAAGTTGTGTCGTGGAAAAACGGGAAAGGAAGGGGTCTTACAGGAAATGTAAGGGTAATAGTCTGGAATTATGAAGAAAATGGGCCTGGATCAGGAGATTTTTTCGAAACTCCTGTCTAACGATTCGCGGACCCCTCATGTCACCTCAAAAGTCACCCTTTTTCATATTCCCCAGGGTGTCGATCACCTTATTGGTTTGTTCTAAAAAAAACGAACGGGGATGAGAAATCAATCGGAATAGTCGGGAGCGGCCTTGGCTCCGGTGCGATGTCGGTCTCGCGGTCCGCGAGCAAACTGATCTCGCACTGCATGCGCTTCAATTTATCACAATCATGGTCACTGAAGAATCTCGGGCAGCTTTTTGAGCATACACGAAACTCCTGCGTCCAGTCCAGGCGAGATGCGGAGACTGGGCAATGTTCGAAGGCCCGGAAGTTTTTGGGGCATTTCTGAATATTCCTTGAGACGAAAATGCTGAATGAAGGTGGCAGCCAGGGAATAAAATGTCTTGCGAATATGTACGGTTTTCTGCTAATAACTGCACGTTTTGTATGTACTTATTTTTCAAAGTTCGGTGTTTTTTTTAAACTGTATACGAGATAACGATATGTTCTATCGTGCGCTTGCCATGTTAATTTATGTAAAGATGTAATCTATCTGTTTTGATTGTATGTTGTGTATTTCGTTTTTTTGAAAATAATAGAAAATTTTCGACCTTCATGATTTTCCAGGAGGAAGCAATGAAGTGGGTTTTCGCGTTCCCGGAGGGTTCCATCGCGGTTCAGTGCAGAAAGACCATGCTGTTATTGGCAGCTCTCCTTTTTCTTTCAACGTCTGCACGTGCAGCGAGTCTCATGGATGTTTACCGGCAGGCGATCGCGAATGATCCAACCTTTCAAAGCTATCAATTCCGGACACTTGTCGCCACTGAGGGCAAGCGGCAGGCTTTGGCCGCCATGCTGCCCACTGTCGTCGCCACGGCGGGCTACGTGCATCAGAACCAGGACATCGTCAGCACCGAGAACGAAGTCTACGATGCCGGCACTGCCGATTACGGGACCACGACGTATGCGGTGACCCTGACCCAGCCCCTGTTCGACTGGGGGGCGTACGTCGGATGGAAACAGGCCGAAGTCGTCCGGGCCAGGTCCGAGATGGAATACGTGCTTGCCGGGCAGGAACTCATCACGCGCGTCGCGGACCTCTACTTCCAGGCCCTGGCCGCAGGGGACAGGCTGGAATACGCCGTCATCGAGCAGACCGCCGTGGAGAAGCACTTCGAGCTCGCCCAGAGCCGCCTGGACATGGGGCTCGTTCCCATAACCGACCTGCACGACGCCAAGGCGCGCCTGGCCGCCACCGAGGCCCAGACCATCGAGGCCCGCAACAAGCTCGCCGACGCCCTGCAGGGTCTGAGTGAGGTCACTGGGGAACCGGTGGATGCCCTGGTTCAGCTGGGGCCCAATGTGCGTTTCAAGGGCGCCGAGCCGGCGGACATGGATTCGTGGCTCAAGGGCGCCGTCGACGGAAATCCGGCCATAGAACTGGGCCGGAAAGCCGTAGCGGTGGCCGAACTCGAGGTTTCGCGTCAGAACGCCGGGCATTACCCGACCCTAAACCTCGTCAGCTCTTTTGACAACGAGGACACCGAAGACTCCCTCTTCGGCGGCAGCAGCGAGGTGGAGACGTACAAGGTCGGCGTGCAGCTGAAAGTGCCGCTGTACCAGGGCGGAGAAGTGGCGTCCAAGGTGCGTTCGGCGAGGCACGAAGTGAGCGTCGCCCGCCAGGAATTGATCAAGCAGGAGCGGTCGGTGGACCGCAAGACCCGAGCGGCCTTCCTCGGAGTCGACAGTTCCCTGAAGCGCGTCGACGCCCTGGCCGAGTCGGTGGAAGCCAACAAGCTGGCCCTGCAGGCTAAGCAGGAAGGGTTCATGTCCGGGCTTTTCACCAGCCTGGCCGTCCTGGATGCCGAGCGCGACCTGGCGATGGTCAGCATCGACCACGCTCAGGCCCGCTATGACTACATCCTCAACAGTCTCAGGCTCAAGCAGGCCGTAGGCACCCTGGCCGAGAAGGACCTGCGGAATCTGGAAAACTGGCTCGTGAAGTAAACCGTTCACCGCTTTGCCGCCCTCGCAGGGGCGGTGGGAGGGTTTGGGCATGTTGAAGCTGCTGCGCAAGAAGATCGCCGGCCTGCGGCGTGAAGTCGCTCCCCATACGGAACCTCGCCGCAAGATGAAGTTCGAGACGCTGGAGCCCCGCATCCTGCTCTCGGCCGACATCGGCCTGGAACACCACGATCTCGGGGCGCAGGAGCAGGCCGCGGCGGTAGCCATCGAGCAGCCTCTCGTCCAGACCCCGGACCCTGCAGTGGCGGCCTCCGACGACACGTCGGCCGCGGACAGCCCCGGCCTGGACCGCAAGACGGAGGTCGTACTCGTCGACCCGTCCGTGGGCGATTACCAGTCCCTTCTGGACAGCCTGCGTTCCCCCTCCGGAAATCTCGCCCAGTACGATATTCACGTGCTCGACGCCGGCCGGGACGGCTTCGCGCAGGTCAGCGAAATCCTGCAGGACTGCAGCAACGTCGGGGCCGTGCACCTCCTCTCACATGGCTCCGATGGCGAGGTGCGGCTGGGCGGCAGCGTCCTGAATGCCGAAACGGCCAGCCTTCACGCCGCCGAACTCGGCAGATGGGGCGAGGCCCTCGGGCCGGACGGCGACTTCCTGCTCTACGGATGCAACGCGGCCGCCGGGCCGGACGGCGTTTCCCTCGTCGCTTCCCTCGCGGCTCTGACCGGAGCCGACGTGGCCGCCTCCGACGACGCCACGGGTGCCGCGGCCCTGGGCGGGGACTGGAGTCTGGAACACGCGGTCGGTTCCGTCGAGGCCGAAACCCTGTCCTTCGGCGCGTACGACGGCCTCATGTCCGGCTACACAAGCACGTCCGCAGACGAGAGCTTTACCGGAACCTCCGGCCCGGACACCTACTTCTTCTCCGACGACTGGGGCGCCGACACCCTCTCCGATGCCGGCGGCGCGGGCGACACCCTCGATTTCTCCGCCGTCACCGCGGACCTGACCGTTACGTTTCACGCGGACGGCACCCTGTCGGTCACGGACGGGGCCAACAGCCTGAACCATGTCGGAGGGATGGAAAGGGTTGTCGGCGGATCGGGCAACGACACCTTCGTTTTCGAGAGCGGCGCGATCTTTGCCGGAACCATCAGTGACGGCACTGGCGTCAACACGGTCGATTTCTCCGCCTGCAGCGCGAAGCTGACGGTCACTCTCCATGCCGACGGCACCCTGTCGGTGGCCGGCACCGACGCCATCCTGACGCGGGCCGGCGGCATGTCCGCGTTCATCGGCGGGTTGGGCGTCAATCGCTACGTATTTGAGAACGGCGCGTCCTTCGTCGGCTCCATCGACGGCGGCACGGCCGACAACATCCTCGACTTTTCGTCGTCCGCCGCGGGTCTGACCACGACCTTTCATGACGACAGCACCCTCGCCCTGGTCCTCGGCACGAACTCCGCCGCGTACCGGGGCAACGTCGCCTCCATCTTGGGCGGCACGGGTGACGACCGGTTCGTCTTCGAGAACGGCGCAACCTACGCCGGTTCCATCGATGGCGGCACGGGCGCCAACTCCCTCGATTATTCGGCCGCGACGGCCGATCTGACCGCAACCTTTAAGGCCGACGGCAGCCTGACTCTTGTGGACGGCACCAATACGGCGACCTACAAGGGCTCTCTGGCCGCCTTCACCGGCGGCGCGGGCAACGACACCTTCATCTTTGAGAACGGCGCGTCCTTCGTCGGCTCCATCGACGGCGGCACGGCCGACAACATCCTCGACTTTTCGTCGTCCGCCGCGGGTCTGACCACGACCTTTCATGACGACAGCACCCTCGCCCTAGTCCTCGGCACGAACTCCGTCGCGTACCGGGGCAACGTCGCCTCCATCCTGGGCGGCACGGGCGCCAACTCCCTCGATTATTCGGCCGCGACGGCCGATCTGACCGCAACTTTCAAGGCCGACGGCGGCCTGACTCTTGTGGACGGCACCAATACGGTGACCTACAAGGGCTCTCTGGCCGCCTTCACCGGCGGCGCGGGCAACGACACCTTCGTCTTCGAGAACGGCGCGACCTACGCCGGAGCCATCGACGGCGGCGCGGGCATCAACAGCCTCGATTTCTCCGCGTACCAGACCCCGGTTCTGGTCGATCTGGCCTCCGGCACCATGTCCGTGGGCGGAACCATTGTCGGCGCGTCCATGGCCGGTTTTTCCGGCGCCACCACTGTGGCTGCCCTGAACCGGGGCGCGGGCGTGAGCACGGCCACCATGACGGGCGTCACCTCGCTTGCCTCCCTGGGCGTGAGCGCGGCTACGATCACCCCCTCGACCTTGCTCAGTTCCCTGAACCAGGGCGCAGGCGTCGATACGGTTTTCGGTACGGATCTGCGCATCACGCTGTCCTCCGGCGACACGGTGGACGTTGATGTGGGCACGGCCACAACAGTCGGTGACGTGATCGCCGCCATCAACAGCGCCGGGTCCGGCCGGGTCGTGGCCGCCATCAACGCTTGCGCCAATGGCATTGCCCTGACAGACGGCGCCGGTGGCACGGGCGCCCTGATGGTGGACAACTTCAGAGGCTCCACCACGGCCACGGATCTCGGTCTGGACGGCATATGCACTGTCGGAACCCTGGCGGGCCGCACCCTGGTCAATGATCTGCGCATCACCCTGAGCGACGGATCGCTTCTCGCGGTCAGCCTGGCCGGTCTGACCACGGTCCAGGACGCTCTGGACCGCATCAACGCCGCCAGCAGCCTGCTTGCGGCGGACCTGAATGACCGCGGCAACGGCTTCGCACTGTCCGATATCGCCGACGGCTCCGGCGATCTACGCGTGGAGAATATGTCCGTCACCGGCGCGGCCACGAAGCTGGGCATCGAAGGCAGCGGCTCGGGCTCCGCGCTGGTAGGCGCGTCCCTGCTGCCGACCATCGGCATCACCTTGCGCAGCGGTGTCACGGTCGACGTCAACCTCGGGGATTGCGATACGGTGCAGGATATCCTCGACGCCATTTCCGACGCGCATGCCCATCTCTCCGCGACCATCAACCTCGCGGGCGGCATCACCGTGACCGACGCCTCGGGTGGGGGCGGTCACTTCAGCATCATGAATCTGAACGGCTGCACCGCGGCCACGGATCTGGGCCTGGTCCAGAACGTGGACACCTCGTCCATCATCGGCGCGACCCTGGCCTTCGGCGTGGTCACGGCGCAGATCAGCCATATCGCCAATGTCACGGGGGGGGCGTCCGACGACCGGTTCGTCGCCGGTGGCGCGGCCAATGTCCTGACCGGGGGGGAGGGGGCGGACACCTTTGTATTCGCGGATTCCTGGGGAACGGATACCGTGAGCGACTTGGGGGCACGTGGAACGGACACCCTCGACTTCTCGCAGGTTGGGGCGAACCTGACCGTCACCATCCGGGCCGATGGCGGCATTGCCGTCACGGACGGCGTGAACACGATGGCCACGACCTCCGACGTCGAAAGAATCATTGGCGGGTCCGGCATCACGGCTTTCGTCTTCGAGGACGGGGCCGAATTCGCGGGTATCCTGGACGGCGGCAGCGGCAGGGGCTCCCTGGATTATTCGGCCTACACCACGGCCGTGAGCGTGGATCTGAGCCTGGGCACTGCCACGGGCACGGAAGGAATCCGCAACATCGTTAATGTCACAGGCGGCGCGGGCGACGACACCCTGACCGGCGACAGCCGGGCTAACGTCATTCGTGGCAACGCCGGGGCCGACAGCATCACCGGCGGCGGTGGCGCCGACGGCCTGATCGGCGGTGATGGCGATGACACCTACATCATGAAGCCGGACGCGGGCACCGTGACGGTCACGGAGCTTGCGGGCGGAGGCGTGGATACCCTCGACTATTCCGCATACACAACGGCCGTGGCGGTCAACCTGCAGGCCGGGAGCGCCTCGGGGACCACGGGCGCGACCAACGTCGAACAGGTTGTCGGCGGCTCGGGCGGCGATGTCTGGACCGGTACTGACGGCAATGACGTGTTTTCCTTTGCGGACGATTGGGGCGTGGACAGGGTCACTGATCCTTCGACGTCGGACAGCGATATCCTCGATTTTTCGGCCGTGACCACTGACCTGACGGTGACATTCAACGCGGGCGGCACGCAGACCGTGTCCGTGGCGGACGGCAACGGCAATGCCGTGAACGGCGTCGACAACGTCAACGTGCTCATGACCGGCACCGGGAACGATTCCTTCGTCTTCCACGACGGATGGGGTGCGTACACCATCTCCGACGCGGGCAGTACGGACAGGGATGTCCTGGATTTTTCGGCCGCGACCGTCGATCTGACCTTCACCATGCACAGCGACGGCACGGTGTCCGTGACCGACGGCCACGGCAACACGCTGGGCGCTTCCGCCGGCATTGACCGCATCATCGGCGGCCAGGGGAACAACACCTTCGTCTTCGAGAACGGGGGGGGCTTCGGCGGGTATATCGTCGGTGGAGCGGGCGGCACGAACACCCTCGACTATTCGCGGTATACGACGGCCGTGACCGTCGACCTGACGGACATGGACACCGTGAGCTCCGGTGGCGGGGTGGCTTCGGGGCTGGCCACGGGCGTGGCCGGCATCAACGGCATCCAGGCCGTCATCGGAGGATCCTCGGACGCGGATATCCTGATCGGCATGAACCGGGACAACATCTGGGCCATCAGCGGATCGGACGCCGGCACCCTGAACGGGACCTTGGTGTTCTCGGCAGTGGAGACCCTGGTCGGCCAGGACGAGTATGCGGATACGTTCACCCTGGCTGTCTCCGCGGGTTTCGACGGCACGCTGGTCGGCAGTACGGGCGACGAGGCCTCAGGGCTGGACAGGATACAGGTTGCCGGCGGGACATCCTCGAACGTCCTCTATGCGATCTCCAATCTGGATTCCGGCGTCATCGACCGGGACGGCGTCCAGCTCTACTATGCGGGGATGGAACTGATCACGGATGCGTCGGCAGCCAATACGCGGACCGTGGATTACGTGGCTGACCAGACGGCTCTCATCTCCCTGGCCGGCCTGCTCTCGGAGGGCCAGGATTGGGGCGTCGTGGTCGACGGCGAGGAGTACACGCACACGGTCAGCGCCAACGAGAGCCTGGCCGATGTCATGGCCGATCTGGCCGGCCAGCTGACGGCCAGGGGCTATCTGGCAATCCTGCAGGGGAACACCCTGATCCTGTCGTCGCGGGCCCTCGGCGGCATGACCGTAAAAACGGTCGATGCCGCCGGCAATTCCACACTGCCGGGCAGCGCGTCGGTATCCGTGGAACTGGCCGGGGCCACGGATGCGGGGCTGCGCGTGGGGCGCGACGATCTGTCCGGCATGCTGAACGTGTACAGTCTCAACGCCAGTTTCGGCTATTTCCAGCTGGCCGACCCGACCTCCGTCTTCACGCTGCGCGGCGGCGTCTGCAACGACACATTCCATGTGGGCGCGTTCACTTCGCCCGCGTCCTTGTCCATCGACGGCGAAGGCGGAATCGACACCATCACCTATGACGTGCCGGCGGCCACGTCGGCCACCGTGGGAGCGACCACGACGGGATCCCTGATCTTCAGCGGCACCCCCCACGCGGGTGAAGTTTGGACAGTGACCATTGCTGTGAATGTAGCCTCCACCGCCGTCGAAACGCAGTTCAGCCATATCGTGGCTGCCGGGGAGGGCCTGACTGATGTGGTCGCGGCCCTTGCCGTGCAGATCAACGGTTCCGCGGATTTTGCGGCCGGCGTGGAGAACGGCACGCTGACCGTCGTCAGCATGGCGGGCATGGCCATGACCATCACGACCGACCTCCGGGCCGCGACCCCTGGCGACGTGTACAAGACGGTGGCCTCCTCGACCCGCGTCACGCTGAGCGGCACGCCCGCGGCCGGTGAGGTCTGGACCGTGACCGTTGATGGTACGGTCTATGCACACACCGTCACAAACGGTCAGGATCTGACGGCCGTCAGCGCGGCTCTGGCCGCGCTGATCAACGCCAATGACGCCTATGTGGCCGGCGCCATGGACGCCGCCATCACCGTCCTGCAGCTGTCCGGCGAGGCGTTGCGCGTCACCGCCTCCGCACCGGCCGGCGCCGGGGCTACGGTGGATGCCTTTGCCTCGACCACTCATGTCGTCGATCTGAACGGAACCCCGCGGGCAGGGGAGGCATGGACGATTTCCGTGGGCGGCATCGCGTATTCGCACACCGTGAGCGGCGGTGAAACCTGGATCGGCGTGGTCGCTGCGCTGCAGGAGCAGATCGAGGCCGCCGGGTACGCCACGGCGGTCAAGGCCCAGTATCTGCTGGTAGTCACTCCCGGAGCGCAGAAGGTCGCCGCGGAGCTGCGGGCCGGCGGGCAGGCCGCTGCCGACAGCGGCGCCGCTTCGCAGCTGGTATGGCTCAGCGGGACGGCGAAACCCGGACAGACCTGGACCATCACCGTAGGCGGCGAGACCTACTCCCACATCGTTTCCGGCTACGAATCCATGGCCCAGGTGCTGGCCGATCTGGCCGGCCGGATCAACGCGGTCGGCGGATACACGGCCACGTTCAAGGACGGCGTCGTCATCGTCACGTCCTTGAACGGCGTGCCGTCCGTCAGCGCAGACACGCCGGACGCTTCCGCCCTGGACATCGTCTACACCGACTCCACCCTGAGCCTGAACGGCGCCACGGTCCTGACCTACACCCATGTGGAGAACGCCCGGAACCTGATCGTGACCGCTTCCGGCGCTGCCGACAACCTGACCCTGGCCGCGTCCGGTTCTCGCTATACGCTTGGCGACGTGGCGTTTGACGATCTCGGAACAGGCTCCCTGACGGTGCGTCTGGGCCGTGGCAACGATACCCTGGCTCTGGAAACGTCCTTTGCCTCGGCCCTGTCCGTGTCCGGCGGTCTTGGAGACGACAAGCTCGATCTGGGCTCTGTCGACAACGACTTCACCACCCTGGCCTTCGGATCGGATGTGGAAAACGTCACGGGCGGCGGCAGCATTCAGGATGTGGTCTTCAACGCCTACGGCGCGGACGACAACATCGCCTTCGGCTACCTGTCGCTGACCGCCCTGCCTGCCGCCATCCTTTTGGGGCCGGTGCTCGGCCCGGTGGCCGTCGTGGCCGGCCTGGCCGGAACCGCGGTCACGGACGTGATCCGGCGCACGCCCAACGCCGTCGAGGTGAGGCTCGACGGCGGCAAGATCGGCATTTCGGACACGAACTGGCTGTCATCCAGCACGGTCACGGTGCTGCCCACCCGCTCCCTGACCATCAACACGGGCATGAGCTACGCCTGGGCCGGCGACAGTGTGGTCATCGACAGCCTGGGCACGGTCAATTTTGCCCTGACGGTCAATGCCGGCAAGCTCAACACGAATCTCTACAGCCCCGGTGAAGTGACCTTCAAGGGGGAGAGCCTTTTTCACGGCCGCGATGTGACGGTCAACGCCAGAACCATCAGCGTGGAAGAGGATGCCGAGGTCTCCACGAGTACCATCGCCGGGCTTGATGCGCAGGCCGGCGACATCGTCTTCAACGGTCACTGGATCACCCTTGGCCAGAACGCGCAGTTGCTGGCCAAGGATGTGACGTCCCCCGGAGTGGTGGTCACCGATGGCGACATCACCCTGAGCGCGGTCAACGATACCTCCATGTGGACGCCGTTGGCGGACATCGACATCGCCTCCACGAAGGTGACCGTCTCCACGGGCAGCGTCATCACCGGTCGGGACGTGACCCTGCTGGCCAGCGTGGACAACAGCGCCTCCATTTCCTCTACAGGCACCATCGAAAGCCTGGGTGCGTTGACCTCACTGTCCAACACGGTGCTCGGCCTGATCGAGGATCTGGCCAAGGTGGAACTGGCCGTGTCCGTGGTCGTGTCTTCGGCCACCATCGACGTGCAGGCGGGATCGACCATTGTTTCCGACAATTTCCTGGCCCATGCCTCGACCAACTCCTCGACCAGCGCTTCGCCCGTCAAGGCGTGGCTGGTCGGCCTGGCGGCCAGCGTCGTGGTGGCTGAAGCCGATGTGACCATCTCCGGCACGGTGTCCAGCGCCACGGATATGATCATCCGGGCCACCACGGATCAACATGTGACGACAGCGGCCTCGCCCGGCGCGGTCAAGGGCGTGTCCGTGGCGCTGGCCACGGGCGTGGTCGTGTCCGATGCCACGGCCGAGGTCACCGACGAGGCTGTCCTGACCGTGGGCCGGAACCTGTATGTCCTGGCCGACAACACGGACGGTATCCTGACCAGCGCCAATGCCAGTTCCGGCACGGACGGCATCGCCGGGGTGGCCGTCGCCGTCACGATCGAGTCCGGGCAAGCCAACGCCTTCATGGACGGCACGGCCGTTGTCGGCGGCAACGCCCAGATCAAGGCGGCCATGACCCAGGACGTGGTGCCGGCGAAGAAAGCCTACGTTCTGCAATCTTCCAGCATCGGAACCTCGGCCACATCCGGCACCGGGGACGAGACCGAGACGGATGTCCTCGATGTGGTCAAGGATCGGATCACGTCCAACGGCGTCAGCGTCGCCAAGCTGGTCGGCGGGAAGATCAAGAACTGGGTGCTTTCCAAGCAGAAGGAGGACACGGAGGACGAAGCGGACACGGCCGCCGATGCCAACGCCAAGGTCGATCTGGCCGGGTCCGTGGCCGTGGTGGTCAATATCCAGTCCACCGAAGCGCGTATCGGCGACAGCGGCAGCGACGGGGACAGCCTGAACGGCTCGCTGAAGGCGGACGGCAAGGTCGATGTCCTCAGTTCGGTGGTGTCCGCGCCGTACGTCAGTTCCAACGCCTCCACGGCCAAGAACCCCAAGGCGGACGAATCGAGTTCGACCACGCTGTCCGGATCCCTGGCCGTGTCTGTGGGTGTCTGTCTGAACACGGCCGAATCCTTCGTCGGTTCCGGAGCCGCGGTCGATGCCGGGGCAGCCCTGACCGTGGATGCCCAGACCCTGAACCAGTACGAGTTTTCCTGGATCGCGAATCTGGTCACGCCCTGGAGCGAGCAGGCCACGTACACCCTGGACGACGTGGACGGAGTCGACGTGACCGCGGGCGATATCGTCGAAAGCACGACGGACGCGGGTGAGGTCGGGTCCTGGTACGTCTATGTCGGCACCAATCCGCATACCGTGGATCTGGAGAGTGAGGATTTTTTCGACACCTCGTTGTGGGAAACGACGAGCCCCGCTTCCTATCGGTCGTCCCTGTTCTTCGAAAATCTGTGGACATACCTGAATGGCGATTTTGGATTCTCCAACTGGATCGGCAATTCCTGGAGTCAGGCCACGGCCGAGGGGGCCAAGCTGTCCGTGGCCGGGTCCGTGACCTTCCTGGAACTGGCCAACACGGCTACGGCCACAATTCTCGACGGCGCCCTGATCAACCAGGACGCCGACATGCGCAACGAAGATCAGGACGTGGTCGTTTCCGCGCTCAGCGTGAACCAGGCCGTGAACCTGACCGGCAACATCAACCTGCCCAATATCGTCAACGTCACCGGCAATCCGCATAAGGTCGCGGGGACGGAATTCAATTCGCTGAAACTCAAAAAACCCACACTGTTGCCGAGTTTCGGAACGGAAGGACAGTCCGGCGTGGGCGTGGCCATCGTGGCCGTGGACTATGCAGATGCGGTCACGGCCCGGATCGCGGACGGTGTGAAGCTGTACGCCGATTCCCTGGCGGTCACGGCCCATAACGAGGTCATGAGCGTCACGGTCGGGGCTTCGGGCGGCAAAGCGGAAAATGTCGGGGTCAACGGCGCCGTGGGCGTCAACGTGGTCCGCAACGCCACCCTGGCCCGGATCGAGAACGGGGCCGAAATCACCGTCGGCTCCGGGACGACCGCGGCGGACGCGGACAGTTCCCTGCTTGTTTCGGCCACGGATTCCACCTCCCTGTTCGACATCATGGGCGGCGTGGGCGTGGGCGGCGGTATCGGCGTGGGCGCATCGGTCAGCACGAACGTCGTGGTCCGTCAGACCCAGGCCGTCATGGGCGACCTGGACGGCGAAACCTCGCCGGGTGCGCGCGGTTTCATCTCCTCCGCCGGGGATGTGCGGGTGCGCGCGGCCAATTCCGGCGTGATCCTGTCCGTGGCCGCATCAGGCGCGGTCGGCACGGGCAAGGCCGCCTCCGACAACGGCACGAGCGCTGGTGGGGCGACCAACCCCGGCACCGGCGGCACCCAGGGTTCCAACGGCACCACGCAAGGCAACGCAGATCTTTCATCCTGGCAGGGTCGGTACGGCAACGTGCTGCAGGAATTCGTCAAGAGCGGCAAGGCCGCGGTCAACAGCGACGTGGCCAAGCTGGCCTCGGACACGGCCGACACGGTTTCCAAGAACTCCCAGTCCAAGGGCGGCATCGGCGTCTCGGCGTCCGCAGCCGTCAACTGGGTCGACGAGGACGCCCTCGCCTACATCAGGAACGCCGGCCCGATCATGCTGGCGGACGGTGCGGACCTGGCCGTGGCTGCGTCCACGAGCACGGGCGTCATTTCCGCGGCTGGTGGAGTGGCCGTGGCCCTGGGCAAGGGGTCGAACACGGCCGTGGGCTTCGGAGGAGCTCTGAGTCTGAATGTGCTCCAAGGATCCACGAACGCCTTTATCGACGGCGTGACCACCCTTGATGTCGACGATCTCGTTCTCGACGCCGTGCGCACGGGCTGGACCGTGGCCATGGCCGCCGGCATCGGCGTGGCCACGGGTTCCAAGGGCGTGGCCATCGGCGGTTCCGTGGGCGTGAACGTCATCGATTACAGCACGGAAACCGGACTGCGTGACATTACCGGTGAAACCGTGGCGGAATCCGGCGTGATCCTGAACGCGAAGGACGATACGGTCCTGGTGGCCGTAGGCGGTTCCGCGGGGTTCGGCGGCAAGGCGGGCGTGGGCTTGGCCATCGGCGTGAACGTGGTCGACAACACCGTGCGTTCGGAAATCGACGGTGTGAAGAAGTTTCAGCATGGGGGCGACCTGACCGTGCAGGCCGACAACGCCACGACCATCGTGGCCGTGACCGGTTCGGCCGGCATCGCGGCCGGATCGGGCTCCACGTTCGGCGGCGCGGGCACCGTGTCCGTCAATGTGGTCAACGCCACGGTCGAGGCCAACGTTCTGGATACCACGGAAACCTTGGCCTCGGCCGGCGATTATCTGATCAGCGCCATGGATTTCACGGGCATCTTCAGCTTCGCCGGCGCGCTGGCCGTGGGCAAGACCTTTGGCGGCGGCGCGTCCATCGCGGTGAACACGGTGACCAACACGGTGCGAACCAGGGTCGAGGATTCGCACCTGGAAACGAGCGGTGCTTTCACTGCCGAGGCCGAAGAGGGGGCGGTGGTCGTGGCTGTGACCGTGGCCGGCGCCGGGGCGGAGAAACTGGCCCTGGCCGGTTCCACCGCCTTCAATTTGTTCGTCAACACCATTGAATCGGAGATCGTCAACAGCGCCGTCACCGCGGGCAATGCGGTCACGATCTCGGCCACGGATACGGAAGTCTGCGCGGCACTCTCCGGCGGCATGGCCGTGTCCACCGGTCAGGCGGCCATCGGTGCGGCCATCGGGCTGAACCTGTCCTTCAACACCGTGTCCGCGACGGTCAGCGCTTCGGACATCACGTCTGCGGACTCGACCGTCGACCTGGACGCCTCGGCCCGGGAGACCATGGTCAGCGTGACCCTCGGCGGAGCGGGCGGCGAGAAGTTCGCCCTGGGCGGGTCCGTTTCCGGGTCCATCGTCGCCAACACGGTGGAAGCCGAAGTTATCTCCGGATCGACGCTGACCGCGTCCAAGGATATTGGCATTGCGGCCGCCGACAGCACGACCGTTGTCATGATCGCCGGCGGGTTCGCCGGAGCGGCCAAAGCCGGAGTGGGCGCGGCCCTGTCCACGGTCTACGAGGGCAACGCGGTGCAGGTGGATATCGACGCGTCCACCGTGACGTCCACGGGAGGTGCGGTGCTGCTGTCCGCGGGCATCGCTCCCCCGAGTTCGTCCATGAATCTCGCCGACCTGCCCTTGGGCGTTTCCGGCATCGACCTGCCGCCCAGCGTCAGTTCGCAGATCGTCAGCGTAACTGTCGGCGGGGCCGGATCGGGCCAGTATGCGGGCGGCATCGGCATCTCCGTGAACGTGGTCAAGAACACCCTGAAAGCCGGCGTCACGAACGGTTCCATTGTCCGCGCCCTGACCGGCGTGGCCCTGACCGCCATGGACTCCTCCGTCATCGACGCCCTGGCCTTCGGCGGAGCGGGAGCGGGCTCCTGGGCCGGCGGCGGGGCGGTTTCGGCCAACGTCATCGCCAATTCCATCACTACCCTCGTGGACGGTTCCACGGTCAGCGCGGGCCTGAACGATGCCGGCACGGCCATCGCCACGGACGGGGACGACGCGGCCATTCTCATCGGCTCCACATCTTCGGCCATCGTCCGCGCCCTGGGCCTGGGCGTCTCGGGCGGGGGCTCGGGCGCCATTTCCGTGTCCGCCCTGGGCAACGGCGTGGCCAACACGGTTTCGGCCACGGTTGACGAAGCGACCGTCCGTGCGGCGGGCGACGTGACGGTTCTGGCGCGGGACATCGCGCCGACGGGCCTGCCCACCTGGATGCTCCCGAAGGACAAGGTTGCGGCCGTAGCAGACGCCCTGGACGGATCGCCCATCGATCCGGACGCCAACATCCTGGCCGTCAACGTCAGCGTGGCCGGTTCGGGCAGCACGGCGGTCAGCGCGGCGGTCATGGGCAACGTGGTCAAGAACACGGTCGAGGCCAAGGTTTCGAGCGATGCCACGGTCCTGGCCGGCGTCAGGGCGGACAACGGAGAAGTGCTCGACGTTGAATCCGACATCGCCGTCACGGCCGAAAGTGACGCCGGCATAATCGCCCTCAGCGTGGGTGTGGGAGCCTCGGGCAGCGTCGCCGTGCAGGCCAGCGGCTTCGGCAACGTCATCACCAACCGGACCTCGGCCCTGGTCGAGGACCTCACGGCCAACGCCACGACGACACGTCTGGCCAGCGGCGGCGATACCTTTGTCACCGCCGAGGATCAGTCCCAGATCCGCTCCCTGGCCCTGAGCGTGGCGGCCTCGGGCAGCGTGGCCGTTTCCGTGCTGGTCGGCGCCAACGTCATCGTCAACGATGTGAACGTGTTCATTTTCGGTTCCACCGTATCCAGCGGCGACGCCCTGGATCTGTCCGCCTCGAACATGACCAGCATTCTGGCCTTTACCGGAGGTGTGGCCGGAGCAGGGACTGTTGGGGTCATGACTTCGCTCTCGGCCAACGTGGTCACCAACAGGACAACGGCCAAGGCTGAAGATGCAACCATCGTGACCGTTGGCGCCATCACCGTGGAAGCGACGGACAACACCTCCATTGATGCTCTGTCCTTTGGTGTTGCGGCGGGGACCGTCGGAGTGGGCGTGGCGCTCTCCGCCAATATGATCGTGAATTGGACGGAAGCTCTGATCAGCGGGTCGACTGTCACCGGTGATGCATCACTCGGTGTTCTTTCCGAATCGTCGGCGATCATCCGTTCTTTGGCCGTCAACGTGGGTGCGGGCGCCGTTGGCGTCAATGTTAACGTTCAAGGCAATGCGCTGACCAATCACGTCCTGGCGACCGTCGAGGATTCCGCCGTCACGGCAGACGGGGATATCGTCATTTCCGCCGTGGATCAGGCGCCAAGCAGCATTCCCGACTGGATCGTTCCGGCCGAGCACCAGGCGATACTTGACGACTCCCCCATCGACTTGGATGCCAACATCCTCTCGGCCACGATCAATGTCGGCGCCGGCGCCGTGGGTGTCAACGTGGCCCTGGTGGGCAACCTCGTCGTCAACACCACAGAAGCGAGGATCGACAACTCCACCGTCACATCGACCTCCGGCAAGGTGGCGCTGGGTTCCGCCTCCGAATCGGGCATCACCTCGTTCAACGTGGGCGTGGGCGGCGGCGCCGTGGCCGTCAACGTGGTCGGCTACGGCAATGTGATCACCAGCATCGTCGGATCGACGGTTGAAAATGATTCCGTGATTGATGCCGGCGGAGCGGTGGTGATCACCGCCGAAAACAACGCGACCATCCGTGCCCTGGGGATCGGTGTCGCGGGTGGCGCCGTCGCCGTCGGCGTCATGGCGGCGGGGAACCTGATCGTCAGTTCGACAGCGGCGAGCGTCGATGCCTCTGAGATGTCCAGCGGCACGACCCTGGACATCGGCGCCTACTCGGATATGGATATCCTGGCCCTCACCGGCTCGGTCGGCGCGGGCGCGGTCGGGGTCAATGTCAGTTTTTCCGCCAATATCATCACCGGCACCACCATGGCCGGAGTGGTTGCCGGGTCGGTACTCGAGTCCGGCGGTGCCGCCACCATCGAGGCGGTCAACAGCTCCACCATCGACGCCCTGGCCTTTGGTGTCGGAGCAGGCGCTGTCGGAGTCGGCGTGGCGCTTTCCGCCAATGTCATCGTCAATACCACCGAGGCCCTGATCAGCGATTCGACCCTGACCGATGCCGCCTCGCTGGACGTACTGGCCGAGTCCTCGGCGATCATCCGCTCCCTGGCCGTCAACGTGGGCGCGGGCGCCGTCGGCGTCAACGTCAACGTGCTCGGCAATGTGCTGACCAATCACGTCCGGGCGACCGTCGAGGATTCCACCATCACGGCAGACGGGGATTTTGTCATTTCCGCCGTGGATCAGGCGCCAAGCAGCATTCCCGGCTGGATCATTCCGGCTGATTACAAGGCGGATCTTGAGCCGATTTTTGACGACACGCCCATCGACTTGGATGCCAACATCCTCTCGGCCACGATCAACGTTGGCGCTGGAGCCGTCGGTGTCAACGTGGCCCTGGTGGGCAACCTCGTCGTCAACACCACAGAAGCGAGGATCGACAACTCCAGCGTCACTTCGACCACCGGCAAGGTGGCGCTGGGTTCCGCCTCCGAATCGGGCATCACCTCGTTCAACGTGGGCGTGGGGGGCGGCGCCGTGGCCGTCAACGTGGTCGGCTACGGCAATGTGATCACCAGCATCGTCGGATCAACGGTTGAAAATGGTTCCGTCATTGATGCCGGCGGAGCGGTGGCGATCACCGCCGAAAACGAGGCGGCCATTCGAGCCCTAGGGATAGGCCACCAAAAAATCAATGTCAGTTTTTCCGCCAATATCATCACCGGCACCACCATGGCCGGAGTGGTTGCCGGGTCGGTACTTGAGTCCGGCGGCGTCACCACCATCGAGGCGGTCAACAGCTCCACCATCGACGCCCTGGCCTTTGGGGTCGGAGCCGGTGGTGTCGGAGTCGGCGCGGCGCTCTCCGCCAATGTCATCGTCAATACCACCGAGGCCCTGATCAGCGGTTCGACCGTGACCGATGCCGCCTCGCTGGAAGTCTTGTCCGAGTCCTCGGCAAGCATCCGCTCCCTGGCCGTCAACGTGGGTGCTGGTGGTGTGGCCGTCAATCTCAGCGTTCTCGGCAATACGGTTACCAGTGATGTCAGGTCGGCCATAACGGGTTCCACTGTCACGGCCGCCGGCGATATCCTTGTTTCCGCGCAGGACGTTGCGCCGAGCGACATTCTTCCCTGGATCGTTCCTGATCAAGACCAGGCGGTTCTTGCTGCGAGCCTTGCTGATTCCCCCATCGACCTGGATGCCAACATCCTGGCCGTCAACGTCAGTGTGGCCGGCGGCGGAGTGGCCGCGAGCGGCGCTCTGACCGGCAACGTCATCACCAACAGCGTGCAGGCGGAAATCGACGACGCCGACGTGACCTCCAGCGCGGGCAGCGTGACCCTGGACGCATCCAGTTCGTCCGGCATCACCGCCCTGACCGCCGGCGTGGGCGTCAGCGGCAGCGTGGCCCTGAACATCACCGGGTTCGGCAACGCCATCGTCAGCACCGTGGACGCGTCCATCAGCAACGGCTCGAACGTCACTGCCGACACCACGGCCTCCCTGTCGGCCACGGACTCCTCGTCCATCACCTCCATCGGCCTCGGCCTGGCGGGTTCCGGCGGCGTGGCCATTAACGGCACGGTGGGCTACAACCTCATCACCAATTCCATCACCGCCGAAGTGTCGGGGTCGAGCTTGACCAGCAACGGTGCGGCCAGTCTTCTGGCGGCATCGGAAGCCGACGTGCTGAGCTTCGTCGGCGGCGTGGCGGGTTCGGGCCTGGTTGCGGCGCAACTGTCCCTGACCATCAACGAGATCGAAAACACGATCAGCGCCTCCATTGTCGACGACGCTGCGGGAGGCTCCACGGTGACCGCGGGCTCCCTGTCGCTGACCGCCACGGACGCCTCGACCATCGACTCCGTGGCCATGGGCCTGTCGGCCTCGGGCTTTGCGGCAGGCGGGGCGGCCATTTCCAAGAACCTCATCGCCAACGAGGTGAGCGCGACCATCTCGGGTTCCGAAGTGACGGCCTCCGGCGCGGTCTCCCTTGAGGCGGAATCCTCGGACATCATCCGTTCCTACGCCATCGGCGTGGCCGGCGCCGGGCTCGGGGCGGCGAACGCTTCCCTGACCCTGAACGATCTCGGCAGCACCGTCACGGCAAAGGTCGAGGATTCGACCGTCACCGCCGGGGGCGACATCTCGCTTTGGGCTTCGGAGAAGGCTCCCGCAGTGGTGCCCGATTTCAATTCGGCCATCGCCGCTCCGGCGGGCATGGTCTCCACTTTGACCTCTGCCCTGAATGGAAATGAGGTCAACGCCAACGCCAACATCGTCTCCTTCGCCGGCAGCATCTCGGTCAGCGGCGTGGCGGCCCTGGGCGCGGCCGTGGCCGACAACGCCATCCACGGCACCGTCACGGCGGAGATCGTCGATTCCACGGCGACCTCGACCGGCGGATCCGTGACGGTTTCGGCCGCATCCGATACGGCCATCGCCAGCCTGGCCGCCGGTTTCGGCGCCTCGGCCGGCGTCGCGGCCAACGCCTCGGCCGTGCACAATACGCTGACCTCGACGATCCAGGCGGGCATCGTCGGCGAGTCCACGCTTTCCGCGGACGGCGACGTCACGGTCGACGCCTCGGACACGGCCGCCATCGACGCCCTGGCCTTCAGCCTGGCCGGTGGGTACGCCGCCGTGGGCGGGGCGGTGGTCGTCAACACCGTCGCCGACACGGTCCTGGCCGGCATCGACGGCGCCTCCGCGAGCCTCAAGGCCGCGGTGACCGCCGCCGACACGCTCGGCGTCACGGCGACTTCGGACTACACGGTCTCGGGCCTGAGTCTGGGCGCGACCGTGGGCGTTGCGGCTGCCGGCGGTTCCGTGGTCTCCAACTCCATCGGCGGCACGACCTCCGCGTACATCGGCGACTACACCGACATCGGCGGAACGGTCGGCAACGTCTCCATTAGCGCGCAGACCACCGTGGATGTGTCGTCCAGCGCCTACGGGCTGAGCGGCGGCATCCTCTCCGGCGGCGTGAACTCCGCCGACGCGACCGTCGGCACGGCCGTGGACGCGCATATCGGCGACGCCGACGTCCATGTCGCGGGTGCGGTCGGCGTCGCTGCCGGCGCCACGATCACGGCGGAAACCGATGCTTTTGGCCTCAGTGTGGGCGGGCTGGCCATCGGCGCTTCCCTGTCCGACATAGAAATCAGCTCCGCGGTCTCTGCATATGTGGAAGGGGATGCGGACATCACGGCGGCCAGCCTGTCCGTTCAGTCCTCGGCTACTGCCGACGCCAACGCCTACGCCAACGCCTCGGGCGGCGGAGTCCTCGCGGGCAACGGCGCGGATGTCGATGCCGTCGTAACGCCCGTGATACAAGCCTTCGTCGAAGACGGCGCCATCATCGCCGTCAGCGGCCTGCTATCGGTCACGTCGGCGTCCACGGGCAAGGCCAAGGCCAAGGGCGAGGGAATCACCGCGGGCATCGCCGGAGTTGGAGTCATCCTGGCCGACGCGGAGCTTTCGCCCGAGATCAGTACGTACATCGGTAGCGGCGCCGACGTCACAGCCGGTTCCATCGAACTCCGCTCACGCCACAACGTGAACGTCGACGGAAGTCTCGTCGATCAGGGCGCCGAGGCGTATGCCGGGGCTTCCGGCGGCGGCCTGGTCGCCGGCAACGGCGCCGTGGCCACGGCCACGGCCGCGGCCATCGTCGACACGGGCATTGCCGCCGGGGCCGAGGTCACGACCACGAGCGGCGACCTGGTCGTTTCCTCCGCAGCCAACAACAAATCCGGGGCAAACGGCAACGGCGTCACCATCGGCGGCATCGGGGTCGGGGCCATGGTGGCCACGGCGGTCAGCGGCGGTAGCGTGACCACGCATGTCGATTCCTCTCTCGTCTTCGCGCATGACAATCTGACCATTGAGGCCGATGCCCACGGCTCGGCCGATGCCGACGTCAAGGCGGCAACGGGTGGTTTGGTCTCGGTCGGCGTGAACAAGGCCACTGCGACCGTCACGCCGGTGGTCACAGCCAAGCTTGCCCCCGGAGCCGAGGTCGAGGCCGGTGGAACCGTGACGGTCGGTGCGTCCGCGACGCCGCAGGCCGTAGCCGCGACTTCGGGTGTCAATGTCGGCGGCGCGGCCGCAGGCGGGTCGACGGCTACGGCCACGGTCGCACCGGTCATCTCAGCCTTTGCCGGGGAAGGCTCCCGGATCGCGGCTGAAAATCTCGTGCTAAGCGCCCGGCAGGAGTTGCCCGGCAGTGGGACGTCCGCTTCGGCGTCGGCCACGGGCTCCAGCGGCGGGCTGCTTCTCGGGGTGAACGCCACGGAAGCGACGGCCAGGGGCAACGGGCAGGTCGCGGCATACCTCGATGCGGACAGCGTTCTGAATATAGTCGGCTCGGCGCACATTCAGGCTGATCTCGACAGTTTCCAGACGAGCACGGCCAACGGCAAGTCATTCGGCATCGTCGCAGTCGGCGGGAACACGGCCACGTCCTCCAGTGACACGAACGTCGGTTCGTATCTGGCCGACGGTGTGAGCGTCACGGGCGGCGCGCTGTCCGTCGACGCCGGGGGCACCGAGAAAAATCTGGCCGCGGCCGTTTCCGGCTCCGGCGGCGTGGTCTCCGTGTCCGCATCCGAAGTCCACACCTCGAGCACGAACACAACCCTGGCCGCGGTGGGCGCCAAGGGGAGCGGAACCGGCATCAACGTGGGCAGCCTGACCATCATCGCCGACCATGAAGCTCTCTTCAACGGATCCGCCGACAGTTCGTCTGGCGGCGTTGTCGACGCTCCCGGCGCGAAAATCGGCAACACGACGGACATCGACGTCGAAGCGCGGATCGGCGAGGGGGCGGCCGTCACGGCCAAGGCCCTGTCCGTGGAGGCCGACACGACGGTGCTCAAGGATTGGCTGCTCGGCTACAATCTGATTTCCGCCTCGGGCGGAGTCGGGGCCTTCCCGGCCGGGGCGAGCACGACCACCATCGCCAACGAAACGCGTGTCAGGATCGGCGACAATGCGAGCGTCCTGGTCAATGACGGAGCGGGCGGCGGCGATATCGGACTTTCCGTGCACAACGACGTCACGGCCAGGGACAAGGCCACCATCGACGCCGGCGGCGCGGTGGCCACGGCCAGGACCGAGTCCTACATCTACAACGATACCAACACGGCCGAGATCGTTGTCGGCGACGCCACCCTGCAGGCCGGCGGCGGCATCGCCGTGTCCAACTGGACCGATCTGGAGTTGCATGCTCAGGCCGACGCCAAGACCTATGGCGCGGCCGGTTATGCGCAGGGCATTTCCGTGGCGCACGCCTCTCCGAAGAACATCGTGACCATCATGGACGGGGCAGCCATCGAGGCCGCGGGCGACATAGCCATCACGGTCGGCGGCAGCGCGGACAACCTGCGGCGCTCGGCCATCTCCGTCTCCGCCCGTACCGATCTCTGGAACAAGACGGCCTTCCCCATCAGGTCCAACCCCACGGCCGACGCCGTCGTCAATCAGGAGTCCCGCATCGATGTGGCCGAGGATGCATGGATCGGCAGCAATCAGGACGTGCTGCTGACGGTCGATGGCGGGACACGCTCCGTATCGGGCAACTGGAACTATCAGGACGCCTACATGGGCCTGGCCGAGGACATCGCCAACGGTCTGATCTCCCTCTTCACCGGTTCGAGCGGTTCCGTGTCCCTGAAGGAGAGCGGCGGCAGCGAGCAGGACAATCTGGACCGGAACGTCAACATCGACGGCACGGTCGAGGCGGGGCTGAACAACAAGCAGTTCCTGGTCGTGGACGGGTCTCTTGGCGAGCCCAACAATCCTGCCATGAGCGGAACCCCCGGGCTGGTCTTCACCAGCACCTCGGGCGAGGACAGCATCGAACGCACCGATGGTGGCAACTGGGCTACAGACGGTTTCAGCGCCGGTATGTACATTCAGGTTTCCGGAGCCGAAAATCTGGACGGGGCTTACCTGATCAAAAGCATCACGGGTTCGACCATCACGTTGAACGCCGAGACGCCCCTGGGCGGCGAAAATGAACCTGTGATCGGGACCGTGTCCGCGTCCGGCGTGACCATTTCGCACCTTGTCATGACCGGTGCTCCGAAACTGACGATCAAGACGGCGGACAACTCCATCACCCGCAGCTCCGGCAGCTTCGTCGAGGACGGGTTCCTGGCCGGCCAGTGGATCTTTGTTGAAGGTGTCGAAGCGAACAGCGGCTTCTACAAGATTTCCGGGTTCTCGGGCGACGGTGTGATCATGTATCTGAACGCGTCATCGTCGCAGCTCGCAGCTAACGCGCAGAACGTGTTCGGCGCGACGATCCGGGGAGCGGCCGAACCCGTCGTCGCGGTTGAGGGCAGTGTCTATCCGTTGCTGGATATTAAGTCCCAAGGGGAAGTAGCATGGATTGACCGACCTGGCGGCAGCGGCAGCTTCATCGACGACGGCTTTGAAGTCGGCCAGCATCTGCGCATATCCGGTTCGTCGGACAGCGACAATGACGGCACCTATCTGATAACAGGGGTGACCGACACCCGATTGACCATATTCTCGAGCAATTTCGACTGGTTCAGCGATTCGTCAGGGGAGAATCCCGGCATCATGTTCGCGTATGCGGAGGCCATGACGGTCATGGCGACGGATTCGGTGACGTTGAATTTCGACGCATCGGCCAATACCATCACGCGCTCCACCAGCGACCAGACTTTCGTGAGCAACGGATTTGCCGCGGGTCAAACCCTGATCGTCAGCGGCACGGCCAATGCCGGGATCTACACGATCAAGGAAGTTGCCGGTAATGTCCTCACGCTCAACGAGCCATTGCCGGCCGACGCATCCGGCGTCGTTTCATCCGCGATCAAGGCCTATGAGGACTACGCGACGGTCCAGCTCGGTTCCCGGACCATGTCCTTTGACGCCGCAGCTCGAACCATCACTCGCAACGACGGACTGGACTGGTCCGGCGTTTCCGCAGGGCAGATCATCGAGGTCACGGGTTCGCAGCACAATGCCGGCTTCTTCACTGTCGCCGGGGTCAGCGGTTCGATCCTCACCCTGGTGGAAACCGACTCCCTGACGGATGAAGGCCAGGTTTTCGGCGTGACCATCGTGGCCGCGACGTTGCAGGACATCGTGACCACCGTCGACCTCGGCCTGACACACACCGATCCACGGGACACCATCACTCGCCAGGACGCGGCGTGGGCGGATGACGGATTCGAAGCAGGCATGTTCATCAATGTGAGCAACACGACCAGCAATAATTCCTCCTTCAGGATCGACAGCATATCGGGCAACACCCTGTATTTGGCCAAAGAACATACGCTGATCAACGAAACCCTTTCCGCTGCGCAGAGCACCGCGCAAAAGGTGGCCATCACCAGCTCGAACCCACGGCCCATCACCATTCACACCACCACCGTGCAGGGTGCTCCTGACCTGACCTTCGCCAATGTCTACGGCGGGCGCGACACCATCACCCGCTCGACGGGCAGCTGGCTGGCCGACGGCTTCCTGGAAGGGCAGACCATCACGGTTTCCGGTTCAGGTGCGAACGACGGCGTGTATCAGATCGCCACCATCAGCGCCGACGGGTTGACCCTCGGACTGTCCATGAAAGACACGCTCGCCTCGGCATCCGGGGTGAGCGGGGTGTCCGTCAGCGGCTCCGGCATTTCCTCCGGCGTCTCGTATTCGCTGAGCGTCGAGGATCTGGGTGTGAACATCGCCAAGGAGATCGACCGGCTGCAGAAACTCAAGGCCGAGCATTACGGCAATAGCGCGGCCATCGCGGGCTACAACGCCCAAATCACCCAGCTCAAGATGCAGGCGCTGGAACTCGGACTGATCGACGCGAGTGATCCCGGGCTGCTGAACGAGAACACACCTCTGTCCCCGAAGCAGGAATTGCTGGTTACCTACATCGTCGTGTCCGACATCGAGGCCAGTTCCGGAAACATCGAGGTTTTGGCGGGAACCCTGACCGGCACCGGAAATCTCTACGCCAACAACGACACCGGCGTGGTCATCGAGAATGCCAGCCCGTACTATTTACGTGTCGGCGACGTGATCATCCCCACGAACCAGGGAGGTATGGTCTTCTTCAACGTTCTGCCGGTGACGAGCAACGCGGACATCGAGAGTGTCTACGATTTCCTGTACGCTTCCGGCCAAGTCAGTCCAACTCCGCAATTCGCGGCCATCGGCACGGACGCGGGGGAAACCGAACCCGCCATCTCCATCAGGAGTACCTTCAATCCGACGTTTCCGGAGCAGGAGGAATTCCGCGGCATCACCGCTCCGGACATCGAGATTTCGGGCAGCATCGTGAACCGCCTGGGCAGCGTAACCATTCACGACTCCAAGGGCAGCGTGCTCATCAAAGGCGAGGCCGGCAAGACGGCCGTGGCGGCCAAGACCATCGACATTTCCGCCGGCCGCGATTTCGTGCTGACCAGCGAAGGGTTCTACAATACCGCCGGAGAGCCCTACGGCTCGCAGAACACGCCCACTGTCGCCGGCAACAACATCTTCCTCACCGCGCGCTATCTGAACTTGAACGGCATCGTGCAGAGCGGTCGACCCGACCGCTCCGTGACGCTGGACACCTCCCTTGATGATGATATCGCCGCGTTCAAGGCCAATGCCCTGGCGGGGCGGTACCTGACCCTGACCAGCGACGACGGCAAGGGGCAGGGCATCGAGGTCCGCTATGACCGGGATACGGACTCGATCGTCGTCGACTCCGTCGCCATCGAGGGCGGTTTCATGCTGCTGACCGGCCAGATCATGAACACCAACGCCAACGCGGTACTGAAGTCCGTGGACGGCTTCGGTCGCGTCACCATCAACAATAAGACCGGCTACGCCGTCATCGTCAACGATATCGACACCGGCGGGGACGGCATCGAGGGCATCATCAAGATCGTCGACACGGTCGATACGTACTCTCCTGCCGGCGTCTTTCAACCTGGTGTCGAGCCCACCGTGACCACGTACACCCGGATCGGCGACACGATCAGCAAGACGGTGACCCGCGGCGGGACGCTGCTTTCGACCTCGGACTCCAGCGGCAGGACGCTGACCGACGGCTACACTCCTGCGGCAGGACAGCGCTACGTATACGTGACGGGGCAGACGCAACTGCGTCAGATCTACAAGGAATACATCACGTCGAGTTTCTGGGGCATCGACTGGCTGTCGCCTGATCCCGGCCAGCAGCCTGACAAGGTCTGGACCGTCAACGTGGGGGGGCCTGTGCCGACAGGAAGCGGAACTTTCGTGGAATGGAACACCTCGCTGACCGGCACGCCCACGAAGATCACCCCGCTGAGCGTCAACCTCGCTGCTGAGCAGTATCTGTACGGTTACAGCTACACAACGACGACCGGGTGGTGGATCTTTTCCACTACAGAATACCACAATGTCCTCGTCTACGCGCAGGGATCTGTGACGTATTCAAACAACAGTATGAAAGCCGACTATCCCATCGACATCGAGTTCATCGGTTACGATGCGGGCGGCATCACCATCAACTCCGCGACGGATGTCATCGTGGCCGGCTCCCTCGTCAACGTGGCCGGCACGACGGCCATCACCAGTGACGGCACGGTCACCAGCACGGAGTACGGCCAGGTTCAGGGCAAGGACATCGACTTGGTCGGCGACACGGGCATCGGCTCCTCCGACAGGGCTTTGCAGGTCGATCTTGCGGGAGGAGTTCTGGATGCGGTCAGCAGCGCAGGCGACATCTTCATCGAAGGATTCACCGGCGCCCTGAACGTCGGCACGGTCGACGCGTCCGACGGCGACGTGACCATCGGCGCCTATGGTTCCATTACCGCCGCCGGCGGGGTATCGCTGGTCAGCGGCAACTCCATCAACCTGTCCTCCCGGGCGGGCGGCATCGGTTCGGCCGTCCAGTCTCTGCGCATCGACAGCGGCATCTCCGGGTCGGGCAGCCTGACGGTCTCGGCCATGGACGACGTCCATCTTGCGGAAACAAGCGGCGACCTGGGCTTGAACACGGTGCGATCGGTGCGCGGCGACGTGTATATCCAGGTGCTCGACGGCAACCTGACCGACGCCAACGGCAACGACACCCGCGACGAACGGGCCATCGCCGACCTGGAGGCCTTGTGGAGCAGCATGCGCCTGACCCTCGCGACGGGCGCCGGCGAAGCCGCGCAGCAGAACATCGCCGCCTACGAGGGACTCAAGACCAGGGAATACCACAGTTATTGGAACTACCGCGAGCAGCAGGCCGTTCCGTCGGTTTACGACTCTGCCTTCGAGGTCCGGCTGTCGGATCTGGAACTGGACTACTACCGGTCCGTCGGCTGGACCGATGAGGATCTCGCGGATCTGGTGGCCAAGCGGACGCTGGAGTATCACGATCTGCACGCGGTCTACGGCGCCCTGGGCGATGCACGCATCGCCGGCTATGCCTACCAAGTGGTCGTGGGCAGTTCGGAATACGAGGCCCTCATGGCCGGTCATGCCTGGACCGAGGCCGAACTGGGCACGACCTTCAATCCGTCCTTGCTGCGGGCCAAGACGGACACGGAGACGAAGATAGAGGAAGCCAACATCACGGCCCGGAACGTTTCCGTCGTCGTTCAAAACGGCGGCATGGGAGGCATCAGCGGTCATGCGACGTTCACCTTGCCCATGAATGCCGATTCCCTGACGGAACAGCAGCGGCTCATCCTGGCCGCCGCCGAGCGCGACGACATGATCGCCCGCGATGCGGCCGGCAATATCGTCAACATCTTCGACCCCGGCAGCAACGCGAAGACCCTGGAGGTTCTGCTTCATGACGATGTGGATATTGCGGCCAGGGGCAGCATCTCCATCACGGGCGATACTCATGTCTACCTAGGCAGCGAGCAGGATATCAACATCGACAGCGTGTCCGGCGGGGACGCCATCCGCATCAAGGGCGCAGAGGGCATCTACTCCGTGGGCGGAGGAACCGCGGTGACCGGCGGCGGGACGAATGGAGGGGTGATTCTCGAAGGGGCGAACGCCGCCATCGGCACTTCCGCCCGGCCCGTCTCCGTGGACCTGCAGGCCGGCAATCTGACCGCCAGAGCCACGGGCGACATCCATCTATCGGCTGTGGGGCACGATCTGTTCATCGACGGGATATATTCGCAGGATGGCTCCGTCGTGGTCGCGGGCACAGGTTCGATCTTCAACGGCAACAACGACAGCGAGTGGAACATCCGGGCCAATTCCGTCATCTTGACCGCCGCAGGGTCCATCGGCCAGGACGGCAACGCCCTGAACACCGAACTGCCTCTGCTCGACGCCGCGCAGCCCGGCCTGGGCGTGATCGACATGACCGCGGGCGGCGACATCTTCGTGAACGAGGTCAGCGGCGACATGAACATCGGCCGCGTCCGGGCCGGCGGCACTGCCTCCCTGGCGGCGGCCGTGTCCATTCTGGACGCGAACGACGATCCGGACCCCGATGTCATCGCCAACTCCATCACCCTGAACACCCAGCTCGGAGGCATCGGCGCAGCCGGCAACGACCTGGACATCGATTCGTCCGTCACGGCCGACGGCCTGGTCAACATCTCCTCGGCCGAAAACGTGTACCTGATCGAGACGATCGGCGACCTGCGCCTCGAGCAGGTCCTGCTGACGGCACTGAACAAGAAGGCCTATCTCGCGGCCCAGGGCAGCATTCTCGGCGCCAATTCCTCTGGCGATTACGCCGTGATCGCCGGGGCGGTCATCTTCCGCTCCGACCAGAACATCGGACAGTCCGACGACGCCCTGAACATTCAGGTTCAACGTCTGGAGGGGTCCGTATCGGGCGACATGTGGGTGCACAACCACGGCGCACTGGTCGTAGGCAACGCCGGCGACGGCACCAGCGGGCTGACCTCGGCCGGCGGCGGCATCCGGATAACGGCAAGCAGTCCGGTGACCATCGAGGCCGACGTCGTCTCGACGGGTGTGACCAACGACGGGGATATCACCATCACATCCACGGATCACGCGGGACCCGGAGACGATATCACCGTCCTCTCCGGCGCGATCATCCAGAGCGTCGGCGGCAATGTCACTCTCCTCTCCGGCGATGACGTCATCCTGCACAGCGGCAGCGTCATCATGGCCGACGGGACCGTGCGCATCGTCGGCGATCACGGCGATGCGGATTCCGGCGCGGGCAGCCTGATCGACCTGCACGGAACCATCACCGCTCAATCCGTGCTGCTCGAAGTCGGCGATGACGACGACACGGTGGTCGTTCCCGGTATCGCGGTCGCGACCACGATCCGCACCGGCGGCGGCGACGACGTCATCTACACCGGCAGCAACGCCACCGCGTCGGGCAGCACGGGCGGAACCATGGACGGGATCACGGCCCTGCTCGACATATACGGTGGCGACCACCGGCACGGCGACACCCTCGTGATCGATGATTCCGGCAATACGGGCGGCAACAGCTGCATTCTCGACGGGACCACGCTGACCATGACCGGCATGGCCGGGTCCATCCGGTACGTGGAGATCGAAAATCTGAACGTCGCCTTCGGCAGCGGCGACAACGTCGTCAATGTGCGAGGCACGGCAGCCGGGTCCACCACGTTCCTGACCATGGGGGATGGAAACGACACCTTCAATATCTCCTCCGACGCGCCGGTCAACCAGGGCAACCTGGACGGCATCCGGGGCGATCTGGTCCTCGACGGCGGCGGGGGGACAAACACCCTGAACGCGAGCGACCGGGGCAACACCACAGGCCGCACCGGCGTGGTCGTCACCGACCACGACATCTCCGGCATGACCGGCGACGCGGGCGGTTCCGGGGTCATCGCCTTCAACGGCAGCTTCAGCGGCGGCGTCAATCTCCTCTTCGGGTCCGGGGCGGACGACATCACCGTCGAGGGCGTTCTGTCCGGCAGGGTTGTCACGGTCAGGGCCGGCGCGGGCGACGACACGGTCACGGCCAACAACGCCGTCGCCGGCGGCGACGGACTGCTGATCGCATTCGGCGAGGGCGGCTCCGATGTTCTCGACGCTTCGGCCTGGAGCAACGGGGCCATCCTCTTCGGCGACGGCGGATCGGACACGGGAGGAGGGTCGAAGACTCCGCAAACCCTGCTTTCCGTGGAATCCATGGCGCCCGACGGTGACGGAAACGATATTCTCATCGGCGGTCTCGGCGACGACATCCTTGTCGGCGGCGGCGGAGACGATCAACTGCAGGGCGGCGCAGGCAACGACGTCCTTATCGGCGACGCCGGCCGGGTGACCTTCAGAAGCGGCGCCCTGCACGAGGCCGGGACGCTGGGACGGTACAGTTCCTCAGACGGCAGCGACACCCTCGTCGGCGGCGCGGGGAACGACTTCATGTTCGGCGGCGGCGGCAGCGACCTGTTCTACGGCGACCTGTCCGAGGACGTCATGGCCGGCGAGTTCGGCAAGGTCACCCTGAGCGGCGGCAAGGTTGACGAGGTTGTCGCCATGGGCGACCTCATCAGCATGACCATGGTCGATCTCTACAGCGTCGAGGAAACGCATGGCGAGTCCAGGGGACGCACGGTCGCGCCAGGCGTGTCCCTCACCCCGGAACCCGCGTCCGACGCGTTGGAGATCGAACAGGTGCGGTCCGAATCGAGCTACGCCCGTCGTGTGAGCCACCATGGGGGCCAGTCGGTTCCGGCAGTCCGGGCGCAGTCCGGAAAGGACGCCGCCCCGACGCAAGGTCCGGCCCCGAAGCCAGGGGCTCCGGCGGAGGATGCGGCCGGGCCGCGACCCGCCGTTTTCGGCCCGCGCCAGCCTGGAGGCGAGCCGTCCGCGCTGGCGGATGACCGGGCCGGTTTGGCCGCGGTCCGGGAAATCTTTGAGTCGACGGGCCTCCAAGGCGCCGTGGCCGGCCTGACCTGCATGGGCGCGCTGTCGTCTCGAAGCAGGGATGAAAAGCGCCGGCTGGCCTCGGAGGAACTGGAGCGTTTCGCCAGGCCCAAGGCGCGCAGTTGGAGTTGGGACGGGGAGAGGCTGCGCGACAAGGAGAAGACTGGCTCTTCGTCCGTGCGACTGGTCAATGTAACGGAATTCATGTTCGAGAAGAAACTTCAGGACGCGGACGCATAGTCCGCCCTTATTCATACGGAGCCCGCAACATACAAGGAGTGCACACGTGACTATGGAAGACAGGACGCCCCAGGAAAAGACGGAAGAACAGGCGGCCCAGATCCGCTGGGACGGGAGCCGCATGCAAACCACGTACGCCAACGTCTGCAACGTATCGAGCACGCGCGAGGAAGTGGCGCTCATGTTCGGTGTCAACAAGAACTGGCACCCGTCGCAGAAGGACCTGGTCATCGAGCTTTCCGACCGGATCATCATCAACCCTTACGCGGCCAAGCGCCTGGCCATTCTCCTGGCCAACACCATGAACGAGTACGAGAAGCGTTTCGGCGTGATCAATCTCGAAATGCCCGACGTCACGCCGCAATAGGTGGGAACGCAGCCTTTCGCATCAGGCCCGGCACGGTGGCGTGTCGGGCCTGATGCGTCTGATGTCGGGTTTCCCCTTGTTTTTTGACTAGATAGCTGGTTAACTAAGTACGTAAAAGGGGTTGGGCATTCTTCCTGCACCGGTTTCTCCGTTGCATTTGGTCAGGTTTCACCATTATGAGCAGCAACAATACCATACAGGGTTCCGCGCCGGCCGATGCAGCCCAAGCCCTGCCATGGGCCGAATTCTCCTCTGCTTCGAGCACGCGGGAATACTGCCAGGGTTGGATCGGGCTGCAGAGCGCCATGATTCCGGGCGTGATCCAGGGGATTCTGGTCACTGCAGGGGAGGACGGGCAGTTCACCCCCGCGGCGGTGTGGCCGTACGGCGGTGCGGACCCTGTCCGGCTGGCCGATGCTTTGGAGCGGGTCATTGAGGACGGGCGCGGCCTGGTGCTGGAGTTGGATGCTGCGGACCGGTACGCCATGGTCTACCCCGTCCGGGTGGACGGCAGGCTGTTCGCCGTGGTGGCCATGGAGCTGGCGGCGGAAGGCGAGGCCGACCTGAACCGGGCCATGGAGCAGTTGCAGTGGGGTTCCTCGTGGCTGGAGCTGCTGCTGCGCCGCCAGGAGGCCGACGAGGACAAGGCCCGCCTGCTGCGCCTTGGGACGGCCGTGGACATGCTGGCCTTGACCCTGGACCGCTCGTCGTGCGGCGAGGCGGCCATGACCTTCGTCACCGAGTTGGCCGCGGCCTCGGGCTGCGAGCGCGTCAGCCTGGGCCTGGTGCGCGGGAGGTCCGTGACCCTGGAGGCCGTTTCCCATAGCGCCGAGGTCAACCTGAAGATGAACCTGACCCGCGCCATCGAGCGGGTCATGGACGAGGCCCTGCTCCAGCGCCGCGAGATCGTGCACCCCTCAGACGACGCGACCCTCATCTGCCGCGAGCACGAGGCCCTGTCCAGACAGCAGGGCATGGCCTCGGTCGTCACGCTGCCCCTGTACGGCCAGGGCCGCTACTACGGGGCGCTGACCGCGGAGAGGGGGGCGGATCAGCCGTTCACGGAGCGCGACGTCGAGTTTTTCCGGGCCGTGGCGGCCCTGGTCGGCCCCATTCTGGAAGCCAGGCGGCAGGCCGGCCTCTCCCTGGCGGAGTACCTGCGCGCCAGCCTGCGCCAGGCCGCGGGCCGGCTGTTCGGCCCCCTGCACTACGGCCGCAAGCTCGCCCTGGGGGGGATCGTCTGTCTGGCGCTGTTCCTATTCTTCGCCGAGGGCGAGTACCGGCTGCGGGCTGACCTCGCCTTGGAGGGGGCCGTGCGGCGGGCGGTGACCGTGCCCTTTGACGGGTTCATCCAGCAGGCGCAGCGCCGCGCCGGGGATATGGTGGGGGAAGGGGATCTCCTCTGCCGGCTCGACGACCGCGACCTGCGCCTGGACCGCATGGTCACGGCCAGCCGGTACCGGCAGCTGGAGCAGCAGTACCAGGAGGCAATGTCCGTCCACGACCGGGCCCAGTCGAGCATCGTCCGTGCGCAGCTGGAGCAGGTCCAGGCCGAGCTGGACCTGGCCGACGCGAAGCTGGCGCGGACAAGCCTCACGGCGCCGTTTCCCGGTCTCATCGTCAGCGGCGACCTCAGCCAGCGCCTCGGCAGCGCGGTCAGGCAGGGGGACGTGCTCTTCGAACTCACCCCCCTCGACTCCTACCGGGTCATCCTCAAGGTCGACGAGCGGCGCATCGCCGACGTGCGGGAAGGGCAGCGCGGGGAACTGGTGCTTTTCTCCCTGCCCGGCCAGGAATACCGCTTCACGGTCACCAAGGTCACGCCCATCGCCAAGGCCGAGGAGGGGCGCAATTTCTTCCGCGTCGAGGCGGCCCTCGACAGCGTCGACGCGACGCTGCGGCCCGGCATGGAGGGCGTCGCCAAGGTCGACGTCGACCGCCGCAGGCTGGCCGGGATCTGGGTCCGGGACATGCGGGAGTGGCTGACCCTCTTCTTCTGGAAGTGGCTGCCTTGAGGCGCCTGGGCGGGTAGGATGAGCGTTTCGCTGCTGAGTCCGTCCTGGTACCGGGTCGCGCCCCTCGCGCCGCGCCTGCGCAGCCACGTGCACATCGACCGCCACGAGTACCGCGGCCAGGACTGGTACGTGATCCAGGACAGGTTCACGGGCCGTCACCACCGCTTTTCCGCCGAGGCCTACCAGCTGGTGGGCATGATGGACGGCCGCAGGACCCTGGACCAGATCTGGGAGGCGGCCTGTGCCCGCCTGGGCGACCACATGCCGACACAGGACGAGGTCATCGACCTCCTGGCCAGGCTCTATCAGGCCGACCTGCTGCAGACCGGCGCGAACCTGGACTTCTCGGACCTGCACCGGCGCAGCGTCAGCGGCAGGCGTCACCGTCTGCTCACGCTTCTGGCCTCGCCGCTTTCCCTGCGCATCCCGCTCCTCGACCCGGACCGCTTCCTGGAACGGACCCTGCCGTACGTGCGCCCGCTTCTCGGCTGGCAGGCCTTTGCCGTGTGGGCGGTGGTGGTGGGCTGGGCCGCCATTCTGGCCGTGCTGCATTGGGACGGGCTGCGCGGCGATTTCTCCGACGCGCTGCTGGGCATGGAAAACCTGGCGCTGATCAGCCTCATCTACCCCGTCCTCAAGGTCCTGCACGAACTCGGTCACGCCTATCTGGTCCGGAAGGAGGGCGGCGAGGTGCATGAGATGGGCGTCATGTTCCTGGTCTTCATGCCCCTGCCCTATGTCGATGCGTCCTCATCGGCCGCGTTCCGGGACAAGCACCGGCGCATGCTCGTCGGCGCCGCCGGCATCATCGTGGAGCTCTTCGTGGCCGCGGTCATGCTTTTCGTGTGGCTGAACGTCGAGCCCGGGGCCGTGCGGGCCCTGGCCTACAAGACAATGCTCGTGGCCGGCGTGTCGACGATCCTGTTCAACGGCAACCCGCTGCTGCGCTTTGATGCGTATTACGTACTGTCGGACTGGCTGGAGATACCGAACCTCGCCCAGCGCAGCAGGGCATATCTGGGGTATGTCCTGAAGCGCCGCCTGCTCGGCGTGAGCGAGGCGGAGCCGCCGACCCTCGACCCGGGGGAGGCGCGCTGGCTGCTGGCCTACGCCGTCGCCTCCTTCTGCTACCGCATCATCATCTCGCTGCAGATCGTGATCTTCGTCGCCGGCCGGTTCTTCTTCATCGGCATACTCCTGGCCTTGTGGGCCCTGGCGATGATGCTCGTCATGCCCACGTGGCGCGTGGGCCTTTTTCTTCTCAAGGATGTGCATATGCAACGCAGACGCATGCGCGTGACGTTTGTTGTCCTTGTCCCGCTCCTGCTGCTGGCGGCCGGCCTGACGGCGGTGCCCGTGCCGCTCTACACGAGCTGCCAGGGCGTGGTCTGGGTATCCGACGATGCGCGGGTCTTCGCCTCGGCCGCCGGGTTCGTGGAGGCCGTCGTCGCGCCGGGAGGGTCCATCGTCGAGCCCGGCGACCCGCTCGTGCGCAGTTCCGACCCGTTGCTGGAGACGCAGATCAGGGGGCTGCTGGCCCGTCGCGAGGAGTACCGGGCCCGCCGCCAGCTGAGCATGAACAGGGACCGGACCGAGACGGCCATGCTGGACGAGGAACTCGGGAGCATCGAGACGGAACTGTCCCACGCCCTGGAACGCCGGGCCGCCCTGGTCACGCGCAGCCCTGCGGCCGGAACCTTCGCGCTGCAGGACGAGGCTGACCTGCCCGGACGCTACCTGCGGCGCGGCGAGCCCGTGGGCTACATCGTCGATCCGGGGCGCATGCGGATCAGGGTGCTGGTCGCCCAGGCCGACATAGAGCGCGTGCGGACGGATGTTCGGGGCGTCGAGGTGCGCCTGGCCGAGAGCATCGGACGGGTCATGGGCGCCCACGTGGAGCGGGAGGTGCCTGCGGCCAGCCGGGTGCTGCCGAGCCTGGCCTTCAGCCTGGACGGCGGCGGGCAGTTCGCGCTGGACCCGCGTGAAAAGGACGCCCCGCAGGTGCTGGAGCGTCTCTTCCAGTTCGATCTGGTGGCCGACGAACCCGTCGCGGCCCGCGTCGAGGAACGCGTCTTCGTCCGGTTCGAGCACAGTCCCGAGCCGTTGGCGTGGCGGGCGTACCGGGCCCTGAGGCGGCTGCTGCTCAGCCGTTTCGCCTGGTGATCGGGAACATCGGAAAACACCCATGCTCTATCTGACCCATCCCCCAGCCAGCCGCGACGTGCGGGCCGAGAGGCCCGACCGGGTGGAAACGTGGCTCGAACGGCAGGTGCACCGGCTGCACGGGCGCATCGGACGGATGTCCGGGAGCGGGTGGGTGCGGCGCGAAGCGGAGGCTGTCGAGCAGGCCGGGAGGCGTCTGGCCGGCATGACCGACGACGGGCTGCGAGAGGAGAGGCTGGGCCTGCGGGTGCGGCTTCTGACCGACGGGCTGCTGCCCGCGCATGTGGCCGACAGCTTCGCCCTGATCCGCGAAACGTCCCGGCGCGTGCTGGGCATGAGGCATCACGACAGCCAGGTCATGGGCGCTCTCGTCATGCTGCGCGGCATGGTGGCCGAGATGGAGACCGGCGAGGGCAAGACCCTGACCGCGACCCTCGCCGCGGCGACGGCGGCCATGGCCGGGCTGCCCGTACACATCATCAGCGTCAATGATTACCTGACCGCCCGCGACGCCGAGGGCATGGGCCCCCTGTACCGGGCCCTGGGGCTGCGAGTGGGTTGCGTGGTGCATGGCCAGAGCCCGGGCGAGCGGCGGCAGGCCTATGGCTGCGACATCGTCTACGCCACGAACAAGGAGTTGGTCTTCGACTACCTGCGCGACCGTCTGACCCTGGCCGACAGGCCGGACCCCATCATGGTGCAGGCGGAGGTCCTGGGGGGGCGGGGCGGCCGGACCGATCGTCTGCTCATGCGCGGCCTGCATTTCGCCATCGTCGACGAGGCCGACAGCGTGCTCATCGACGAGGCCAGGACGCCGCTCATCATTTCCGGTTCATCGGGCATCAGGGAGGAACGGGAGTTTCTGGAGCAGGCCCTGGCCTTGGCCGAGGATTTCGTGCGCGGCGAGGATTTCCTTCTGGACGACGCGCGCCGGCAGATCCTCCTCACTCCCGTGGGGCGCGGGCGGATCGAAGAGTCGGCCAGGCGTCTGGGCGCCCTGTGGAGCGGCATGGTGCGGCGCGAAGGCGTCGTGCATCAGGCCCTGACGGCCCTGCACCTGTTCCGGCGCGACGAGCAGTACCTGGTGCGCGACGGTAAGGTGCAGATAATCGACGAGTTCACGGGCCGCGTCATGCCGGACCGGTCTTGGGAACAGGGCCTGCATCAGCTGATCGAGCTCAAGGAGGGCTGCGAACTGACCCAGCGGCGCGAACCCCTGGCCAAGATCAGCTATCAGCGTTTCTTCCGGCGCTACCTGCGACTGGCCGGCATGACCGGGACGGCGCGGGAAGTGCGGGACGAACTGTGGGCTGTCTACGGGCTGGCCACGACGCGCCTGCCGACGCACCGGCCGGTGATCCGTCGCCGGTTCGAAGACAGGATTCACGCGACTCGTCTGGAAAAGTGGGCCGCAGTGGTGGACAGGCTCGGGGAACTTCGCCGCCAGGGACGGGCCGTGCTCGTCGGGACGCGCACCGTGGCAGCCGCGGAGGAACTGGCCGCGCAGGCACGGGAAGCCGGAGTCCCGTACCGGGTGCTGAGCGCCAAGCAGGACGCCGCCGAAGCCGAGGTCATCGCGGGCGCGGGCCGGGCCGGAATCGTCACCATCGCCACCAACATGGCCGGACGCGGCACGGACATCGCCCTGGCCCCCGGGGTGCGCGAGGCTGGGGGGCTGCATGTCATCATCACCGAGTGTCACGAGGCGGCGCGCATCGACAGACAGCTGGCCGGCCGCTGCGGCCGCCAGGGGGACCCTGGCAGTTTCGAGGGCATCCTCTCGCTGGAGGACTTTCTGTTCCAGGGCAAATGGGGGGACCCGTTCATCCGCGTGCTCCGGATCGTGGTGGTCCGGACCGGGACGCCGCAGTTCGCCGCCAGGTGGCTGCTGCGGCTCATGCAGCGGAAGGTCGAGAGGCATCACGCCCGCATCCGCCGTGATCTTTTCCGGCGGGACCAGGCCCAGGGGAGCCTGATGTCGTTCGCGGGGCGTTTCGAATAGGGCCGGTCGTCCGGACCGCGGCATACGGCCGCGGCCGGGGACGGCGCAACACTGCAAGGAGCGGACAATGAGACAGGCTTTCGTGCTCGTGCTGTTTTTCCTGCTGGCCCCGGCGGTCCACGCCGGCGGGATGCCAGCTTTCGAGGGGCTCATCGAACCCCGGGAGATCGTCAATTTCGGCAGTCAGGTGCCGGGGATCCTGGAGAAGGTCTATGTCGAGCGCGGCGACAGGGTCTCGACGGGCCAGGTTCTGGCCAGGCTCAAGTCCGGCGTCGAGGCGGCGGCCCTCAGGTCGGCCGAGGCCAAGGTGGATTTCGGGCAGCGCAAGTCCCAGCGCAACGAGGAGCTGACGAAGAAGAAGCTCATCTCCGTGCACGAGAAGGACGAGATCGAGACGGAGCTGCAGCTGGCCAGGCTGCAGGTCAGCGAGGCCCGGGAGCAGCTTGAGCTGCGGGTCATCCGCAGCACCGTCGACGGGGTGGTGGTCAAGCGCACGGGCGCTCCGGGCGGGTATGTCGGCGAGGAACCCTTCCTGACCGTGGCCCGGATCGACCCCCTGAACGTCGAGCTGGTCATCCCGGTCCAGTTCATCGGAGCCATCAAGGAAGGCATGACGGCCAAGATCCTGCCGGACGAACCCGTGGGCGGCGAATACGAAGCCAGGGTCGTCATTGTCGACAAGGTCGTCGACGCGGCCAGCGGTACTTTCGGCGTGCGCCTGGAGCTGCCCAACCCGAAGCTGGCCCTGCCGGCGGGCCTCAAGTGTCGAGCGCTGTTTTGAATGCACGATGTTCTGGAATTCAGGAGCTTGAGAGCTTCATCAGGACGAGGCCGGACACGATGAGTCCGGCCGCAAGGATTCGCACCGCGTTGAACGGTTCGGCCAGGAACGTGACGCCGACGATGAACGCCCCGATCGAGCCTATGCCTGTCCAGACAGTGTAGGCGGTGCCGAGGGGGATTGCGCGCATGGCGATGGCCAGGAGCCAGAAGCTGCCTGCCATGGTGACCAGCGTGACGAGTGACGGGATAGGCCGGGTGAAGCCGTGGGACAGCTTCATCGAAGAGGCCCAGACCACTTCGAGAACTCCGGCAAGCAGCAGATACGTCCAGGACATGAGCCCTCCTTGTTCCAAGGGCCAGGCCGTCCTGGGCATTCTTCCCGAAGCGGGGGAGGTCGTCCTCCTGCATAAAATGCTATTTCACATGCCCTGGCGAAGCAAGCTCTCGCCATTTGCTCAATCAGCATCCTGATATCGTTCATAAATGGTCTTGGTCGGGTTGTGGAAGCCGACGCGAAATCCCATTGTTCCGATATTGGTTTATTTTTTCCAAAATGCTTGTCATGGAAGAACTGGAATGGGTAAATCTGTTTTTTGATGGTGACACACGTCAACGGAGTGAAAAATGAGAAAAATCGCAGAGTCGGTGTATTGGGTTGGGGTGGTCCATTGGGACAGAAGGCTGTTCGATTCGCTTGTCCCGTTGCCGGATGGAACGACGTACAACGCTTACCTGGTCCAGGGGTCTGAAAAGACGGTGCTCATCGACGCTGTCGACCCGGAGTTCGTGCAGACGCTCATGACGTACCTGGATGGCGTCGAGCGCATCGACTATGTCGTGTCCCAGCATGCCGAGCAGGACCATTCGGGCGCCATCCCGCAGGTGCTGGCCCGCTTTCCCGAGGCCAAGGTCATGGTCACCGCCAAGGCCAAGCCCATGCTCATGGACCTGCTCAACATCCCGGAAGACAAGTTCGTGGTCGTGGCCGACGGGGAAACCCTGTCCCTGGGCGACAAGACCCTCAAATTCATCCACACGCCCTGGGCGCACTGGCCCGAGACCATGTCCACCTATCTGGCCGAGGACAGGATTCTCTTCAGTTGCGACTTTCTGGGGTCGCATATCGCCAGCAGCGACCTCTTCGTCACGGACAAGTGCCGGGTGCACGAGGCCGCCAAGCGCTATTTCGCCGAGATCATGATGCCGTTCCGCCACATCCTCGCCAAGAATCTGGACAAGCTCGCGGAGTACGACATCGCCATGGTGGCGCCAAGCCACGGGCAGATCTACGACAGTCCGGGCTGGATCATCGAGGCCTACCGGGAATGGGTTTCGGCTCCGCCGCGCAATCTCGTGGCCCTGCCGTACGTGTCCATGCACGGCAGCACGGCGCGCATGGTCGACCACCTGACCGCGGCTCTGGCCGAAAGGGGCGTGCAGGTCGAACTCTTCAACCTGGCGGTGACGGACATCGGCAAGCTGGCCATGTCCCTGGTGGATGCCGGAACCATCATCGTCGGCGCGCCCACGGTACTGGCCGGGCCACACCCCCTGGCCGCCTATGCGGCCTTCCTGGCCAACGCCCTGCGGCCCAAGGCGCAGTACCTGTCCATCATTGGTTCCTACGGATGGGGCGGCAAGACCGTCGAGACATTGGCCGGCATGATCCCGAACCTCAAGGTCGAGGTGCTGGAGCCGGTGCTTTGCAAGGGGCTGCCGAAAGAGGAAACCCTCGAAGCGCTCAACAGAATGGCGGACGCCATTGCCGCGAAGCATCGCGAAAGCGGTTTCCGCGATTGACAGGGCATGCTGACGGATATGATTTTTGCGGTGAGGTCTTTTCGGTGCTGCCGTTTCTGCTGTGTCCGTTCGAATTCCCTGATACAATCGTAAAACTGCATGGAGGGGCGACATGCTCGCCCCTCCATGCGATCCGGGTGTGTTCGATATGGGTATTGCCGTCAAAAGGGTTTATGATCCCGTTGGTGACGACGGGACGCGCATCCTGGTGGACCGTCTTTGGCCGCGCGGCGTGAGCAAGGAGGCTCTGCAGGGGATTTGGGTCAAGGAGATCGCCCCGAGCACCGAGTTGCGGAAGTGGTTCGACCATCAGCCTCAGAAGTGGCCGGAGTTCACGAGAAGATATTTTGCCGAGCTGGATGGCCGCCCTGAATCCGTCGACAGGATTGTCCGATTGGTTCGGAGTGGGAAGGTGACGCTCCTATATGCGAGCAAAAATGAAGAATTCAATCATGCCATCGCGTTACGTGAGTATCTGCAGAATGCTGTTCGCACGTAAGGCACGTTCGAACTTTGGAACGAACTGAGGTGCATTCAGTGCAAGAGATCGTGAACGAGCACGAGGGTATTCAGTAGATCTTGGTATTGTGGAATCAGCTCTCCTCAAGGTCGGGCCAGAGATAGAGGGCATTGTCGCGGTCCATGGAAGCCAGGAAGACGGCGAGCCGCTCCTCGTTGCCGAGGATGCATTCATGGAAGCGGACGAATTTTCCGGTCTTCGACTTGACCCCGAAATCACCCACCCGCATTTCCACCTGTTCCAGGCGCACATGGCGTTGCGGCGCGAGGAGGATGTCGCGGATTTCCTGCAGGCATTTCTCCGGATCCGGTTTGGCTGAAAGGGCCGAAAGCTTCGCCAAAAGCCCCTCCATCTCCTTTGTCCCCTGCGAAACCTTGGCTTGCAGGGGCGCGGGCGCGGCGAAGGGCCTGCTTTCCCGCAGCGCGTAATTCAGCGTTTTCATCTGCGCCTTGAGCAGTTCTTCGGAATGGTGGATTTCGGTCCGCACTCTCTCGTCCCGCCGCAGGCGTTCTGGCGCCAGGTCGGCCAGGAAGAGGACCACGTTCTCCGTCAGCAGATCCCGCAGTTCCGCCAGTGACGGGGCTGCCGCGGAGAAATGGTGGTCCCTGAATTCCACCGCGTCCTGCATGACATCCCGCCGGACCATTTCCCCCTCGATTTCCGTGCCGAAGATGACGTATTCCCTGCGGTGCATGGTCAGGAGAAAGACGCATTGGCGTACACGGGGATCGGCAAAAACCTGCCTTATTTTGGATGCACTGCGCAAGGCGCCCACGGCATCCTGTCGGGAGTCGAAGAGAATGGGGCCAAGGGCGCTGCCGGTTCCCTTGGCGCGGTCCAGGGCAAAGGGCTCGCCCAGTTCGTCGACCATGGCGCGGACGTAGGCGCAGGCCGCCTGCACCGCCTCGGCGAGCGCGTCGGCGCATTTCGCATCCGACATGTCGAGGGCGTTGTCGGCGCCGATACGGTTGGCGATGCGCGTCACGATGGGGTCCTTGTCCTGCGCGCTGTTGCGGGAAAAAAATTTCATGGCGACCTCCTTGCCGCGAGCTGTTGCCGCCACCATGCGCCGACGACGTGTGCCAAAGCCTTGCCCCCGCCCGGTCGCGGTTCGGCAGGGTTACCGCATAGCAGGTATGGGGCCGAAGGGGAATCGGAGGCGGAACATGCGCGGGATTTTTGAGGTGACAACTCCTGCGGAGCCGGGTGCCCGATCGCCGTGGACGGGACCGGCGGTGGCCGGTTGCGGTTTTGGCGCACGGGAGAAGAACGCTCCGGCGCATGATGGCGCAGGGGGAGAGATTTTTCAGTCCGCTCCGGGGCACGACGCCCGCAGGTTCGCCAGGGCCAGCAGGGCGATCCGGGTCGCGTTTTCCACGGCGTCCAGATAGTCATGGTCGAAGGTTTGCGTACGGCGGTTGGCGAGAGCCGGGCAGATGGCCCCGGCCCGGTGGCCGATGGCGCCGAGGAAGTGGCAGAGGAAACTTGTCTCCATTTCCATGTTTTCCATGCGCTGGTCGCCGAGGCGCGGGTCGAAGTCCGAGAAGAGGCGGTCCAGTTCCGGCACGCTGGGCCGCAGGCGGGACACGTCGCGTCCTTGCGGGGCGAAGAAACCGCTGTTGGAAACCGTCAGGCCTCGCCGGACGGGCAGTCCGAGGCTTGTGGCGGCCTGCGTCAGGGCTTCGCATACGACCGGTTCGGCGCGGGAGACGTAGGGCCGGACGTGGCCGCGGAAGCGCGAGCCTGCGGGCATGGCTTCCCGGACGGCCGCGGTCAGCTCCCGCTCCAGCCGCGCGCATGTATCGTCGGGGCAGGGCGCCTCGTAGAACAGCCCGGTGTTGTCCATGCCCACGGCGTATGACGTGACAATGGGCGTGCCGAGTTTGGTCGAGGCCTGCAGTGCGCCGGACGTGCCCACGCGGATGACGTTCAAGGTCGGGAAGCTGTCCTTGCGCCTGCGCGTGGCAAAATCGATCTCGTGCAGGGCGACCAGTTCGTTCAGCACGATCTCCAGGGACGGCGTGCCCATGCCCGACGTGGCCACCGTGGTCCGCAGGGGAGAGATGACGGTCGTCCGGGCGCCCGTGATCTCCGCCGTTCCCGTCACCGTGATCAGGCCGCGATGCTCCCGGGCGACCTCCACCTCGCGCAGCAGGTACGACCCGATGAACTCCGCCCGGCCGGGATCCCCGACCAGCAGGATGTCCGGGGCGAGCTGCTCCGGCTTCAGCTGCAGATGGTAGATGCGCCCGTCGGCGTCGATGGGCAGGTCCGCTTCCGAAAAGGGGCCGGTCGGGCAAAGTGAGGTCGGACCGGGCTCAGGCGTTTCATTCGTCATCGCGTAGTGTTCCTTCAAAGGGATAAAGGGGCGGACGAGCCGCGTCCGAGCGCAACTTCCTGGCACAGCGTTCGTGTGCACAGTGCGCGACGCCGGTACGTTGCCTGACCGGTCGCGTGCCCACATAGCTTTTCCGGACGCGCTTCTGCAAGGCTCGTCCATCGCCCTCCGGAACGAGCGGGGGGCGACAGGACCTTTCGTCGTTGGCTCTCGCCGGACTCGAGGTCGGCAAGGCGCTCGTGGGGTTCCGGAAAACGAAAACCCCCCAGCCGCTTTCGCGGGAAGGGGGTTTCAGGGGGTGGGAGCGGCCAGCTCCCTTGAATTCGTGGTGCGCCCGGCATGATTCGAACATGCGACCTACTGATTCGTAGTCAGGCACTCTATCCAACTGAGCTACGGGCGCATCGGGAGATCGCTTACTAGGCGCGGTCGTGTCCGAGGTCAAGTGTTTTTTCGAACATCCTGAAAGGATTGAGAATCACAGCTGTTACCGACAGGTATGCAGTTTTTTGCTTGACGTGTAATTAACTTATGTTAATCATGCAGGCACGGAGCACGCATGAAATTCGACGAATTCTTCCAGAGAGTGGTCAGGGCCACCGGCATCGGGACGCAGAAGGAACTGGCGGCCCTGTTGGGCATCGACCCTGCGGCCATCACCCTGGCCAAGTCGCGGGGGGTGCCCAAGTCCTGGGGCCTGAGCCTGGCCGCGAAGTTCGGACTCAACCCCGAGTGGCTCCGTTCGGGCGCCGGGCCCGTGCACCAGCACGAGCAGGGGCGGACGGTGTTCGTGCCCAAGGTCGCGGCCAGGGCCTGCGCCGGCGGCGGCTCCCTGGAGCTCGGCGACGCCGTGGTGGACGAGCTGCCCTTCGAGCGCTCCTGGCTGGCGCGCAAGGGCAACCCGGCAAGGATGGTGGCCATGGACGTCGTCGGCGACAGCATGTCCCCGGAAATCGAACCCGGTGACACCATCCTCATCGACCAGAGTCAGTCCCACGTTGCCGACAACCGGCTCTACGTCATCGGGCTGGGCGAAACCATCCAGGTCAAGCGGGTCCAGGTCCGGCCGGGTCTCGTCATCCTTTTCAGCACCAACCAGCGCTATTCCCCCGTCACCCTGCAGGGCGACGAGATGGACACCTTGCGGGTCATCGGGCGCGTGCTGTGGTGCGGCCGGGACTACGCGTAGTTTTTTTTGTCATCATGATTAACAAATGTTAATTCACGAATTCAAGGAGGTATCCCATGCAACAGCGTTATTGTGAATGCGGGCATCCGATCCTGGTGGCGTACGTGATCACGAAGCGGGGCATCCTGCACGTCTACAGCGTCAACGCCCGGTTCGGCTCACCCATGCGCTGTCCGTGCTGCGGGCGGCATGTGGACATCAACGAACTGCGTTAGACCGGCAGGCCGCAGCCATGCAGCCCACGCGTCGGCGGCTGCGGTCCGGCGCGCCCCTTGATCGGCTTTCCCGAGAAGCCCATCCCGCGGCCGGCCTGAATTGACGTTATGCAACAGGGTTGCGCTCCCCTTGACTGGATGCAAGTCTGTTGCATAAACATCGTTGCAAAATCATGGGGGAAATATGAGAAATCGCATCTGGCTGCTGACATTTGCCTTTGTCCTGTGCGCGGGAGCGGCCCTGGCCGCGCCGTCGGTCTTCGTGACCGTCGCGCCGCAGAAGTATTTCGTGGACAAGGTCAGCGGCGGCAAGGCGTCCGTTTCGGTCATGGTCGCGCCCGGCGCCAACCCCCATGCCTACGAGCCGCGTCCCAGGCAGATGGCCGCCCTTGCCGGCGCGTCCGTCTACTTCACTATCGGGGACGCCTTCGACCAGACCTGGCTGGGGCGCATTGTCGGGGCGAGTCCGGGGATCGCCGTCGTGCACACGGCCGATGGCATCGAGAAGATCCCCATGACCGCCCATCATCACGCCGAAGACGAAGGGCACGCCCATGGCGGTCACGGTGAGCATGATAACGATGCGGCGCAGACCGGCCGCGCAGGGGCTGACGATGCGGACGGGCACGGCACCCTCGATCCGCACATCTGGCTGGACCCGGCCCTGGTCAAGATCCAGGTCGGCCACATCCGCGACGGGCTGTCCAAGGCCGACCCGGCCGGAGCGCAGGAGTACGCCGCCAACGCCGAGGCCTTCATGCTGGAACTCGACCGTCTGGACGCCGAAATACGAGCGACGCTGTCCGTCCTTCCCCCGGACCGCCGCGCGTTCCTCGTCTTCCACCCCTCCTGGGGTTATTTCGCCAAGGCCTACGGACTTGAGCAGGTGCCCATCGAAGTGGAGGGCAAGGAGCCGAGTCCCAAGGATCTGGGGCGTATCATCGCCATGGGCAGGGAGACGGGTGCGAAGGTCGTCTTTGTCCAGCCGCAGTTTTCGGAGAAGAGCGCGGCAGTCATCGCCCAGCAGATCGGCGCCACTGTCGTGCGTCTGGACCCCCTGGCCGAAGATTGGTCCGAGAACCTGCATCGCGCCGCCCGCGCCTTTGTCGACGCACTGAAATAGCCTGCCCTGCCCCCACGACGAGGGCTTCGGCCCTCGTCGTCTTCCTGTCAGCCTCCTGCCCCGAATCCGCTCCCCGGTTGCGCTGAACAGCGCTCCCGAGTCTCCACCCGTCTTGTGCATTCGTGCCGCGTGGAAATTTCTGCGGCAATGTTTCGTGAAACAATCCGCTCTGCTCGTTCAAAGTCATGTATTCTTAATACGTTTCGCTCGACTGTATGACGTCGGCAAAAAACGTATCACTGCAAGGTTCGTGTAAGACATTTTTTGACATTACGCGTGCCCGCTTCTTCACGTATATTGTCTGCAAAACGCCAATCCTAAATTTTTTTGCAAAAGCAAGATGGAGCCTTGTTCAAATATCTCCACGCGTCGGGTAAATCTTCAGCTGGGATGTTGGCAGGTTAGGGCGGTCCCCAGGATTGCCCCGGAATTTCGTTCTCCACAGGTCGTTCGCATGCGGTGAGGTATCATGGTTCGAAAAGGTGTCGGGACACGGCTGAGGTTGTTTCGCCAGCTGCGCGGCCTGACTCAGGAGGGCCTGTCCGAGGCCATCGGCGTTTCGAAGCAGCATCTCGGTCAGATCGAACGCGGGGAATGCAAGCCGTCGCTGGATTTTCTGACCAAGGCGGCCACAGCCCTGAACACCCCTGTGGCCAATTTCTTTCTCGGCCATGGTCAAGCCCCTGGTGAAATCGACCCCAAGTCAAACCCCGCCGGCGCATGGCAATTCCAGCCCCTCACCGGGTGCGGGCTGTGGACCGTCGATATCCGCACCGGGCGGCACACATGGTCCAGATCCTTTTGCCGGATGCTCGGCCACTCATCGGTCCGCCTCCCGTCCCTTGAGTACTTTTCCCGGCATGTGAGCGACGCCGGGGCGAACGCCTTCCGCGACTTTTTTCAGCGCGTGCTCGACCGCGACCCGCCGGAACCCATGGTGGTCGAGGTGGAGCGCAAGGAGGGTGTGCGCAGGGATATGCAGGTTCAGGCCGAAATCCTGAATTCCAATGGAGGCGACACGGCGTGCATCGTCTTCTGGGACATTACGGATTGGATCGAGGCCCAGCGGCTGTTTCATTGCACCCAGTTGGACCTGAGCGAAACCATCCGGGAAAGGACCGCCGCCCTTTCGATGGCCGTGGCCGAAGCGAACAGGGAATTGGCGCTGCGTCATGAAGCGGAGAGGTCTGCCCAGCGGGCTCATGAGGACCTGCAACGCCTGATCCGGACCATCCCGGCCATCGTCTACTCCAGAAACCTGAGCGGGACGGGGGGGCACTACTGCTCGCCCCAGATCCGGCATGTTCTGGGGCTCCCGCCTGGCGAATCCGAGAGCGGCTTCTGGAGCGACCGCATTCACCCCGACGATGTCGGCTTGTACAGGGAATCGCTGGAGAAGCGGGCCCAACCCGGGGGGCACGACGTCGAATACCGCGTGCTCGACGGGTCCGGCAGCTACAAATGGCTGCACGACAGGGGTGTGGTGGTCGCCGAGAACGGCGGGCTGGTGATGCATGGCGTGGCCACGGACGTCACGCAGCAGAAGGAGGAGGTCGCGGCTCGCAAGGCCATGGAGCGCAAGAGCCAGCAGCTCGACACGATGCTGCGGCTCATCTGCGACAACGTGCCGGACATGATCTGGGCCAAGGATCTGGGTAAGAAGTATATTTTCGCCAACAAGGCCATCTGCGAGAAGCTGCTGGGGGCCTCGGACACGGCGGAGCCCGTGGGCAGGACGGACCTTTTTTTTGCCGAACGCGAACGAGCCCGGCATCCCGAGAATCCGGACTGGCATAGCTTCGGGGAAATCTGCCGCGATACGGACCAGATGACCATGGACTGCGGGACGGAAAGGCAGTTCGACGAGTACGGCAACGTCATGGGCAAGTTCCTGTTTCTGGACGTGCGCAAGGCGCCGCTGGTCGACGATGCGGGCGTCATGATCGGGACCGTCGGATCGGCCCGGGACGTGACCGTGCAGAAGCGAATGGAGCGGGAACTCGAAGCCGGGAACACCGCCCTGCGGGCCATCCTCGACAGCGTCCCTGCGGAGATCTGCGTCATTGACGAGGCGACGCAGGCGATCCTCTTCGTGAACGCATCCCTGCGCGAGAGCCTCGGACCCGATGCCCCGGACCAGTTTTGTTTCGGCGCATGGGGCACCTCCGGTTTCAAGACGGCTGCGCCAGCCTGCCCGCATCCCGACGGAGTGACGACCTGGGAGGAACTCGATCCCGTGAGCGGAACATGGCGGCTGTATTTCGACCGCCATGTCTCCTGGCTCGACGGCCGCCCTGCCAGGGTCAGGATCGCCATGGACATCACCGAGCGCAAACGCAGCGAGAGCCTGCTGGCCAAGGCGGCGGAAGAGCAGGGCATCCTCCTCAACCATATCCAGACGCAGGTCTGGTACCTGAAGGACGAACAGACCTACGGGGCCGTGAACGAGGCCCATGCGGCCTTCAACGGTCGCAGCATCGAAGAGATGGCGTTCAGGAACTTGGGCGACATCTACCCGGAGGATGTCACCCAGGTTTGCCGGCAGGGCAACAGCGAGGTCTTCGTCACGGGGCGTCCGGTACGCACCGATGAGTGGGTGCCGCATTTTTCCGGCGAACGCCGGCTACTGTCCATCCTCAAATCTCCCAAGCTCGGGCCCGACGGAGAGGTCGAGTACGTGGTCTGTTCGGGCGAGGACATCACGGAGCGTCGGCGCTTCGAAGAGGCCCTGCAGAAGGCCAAAGAGCAGGCCGAAAACGCCAACAGGGCCAAGTCGGCCTTCCTAGCCAGCATGAGCCACGAGATCCGCACGCCCATCAACGGAGTGATGGGCATGCTCCAGCTGCTGCAGTCCTCGGACCTGAGCGCGGACCAGGCCTCCTTCGTGAACATGGCCGTGCGGTCCTGCGACCGTCTGGTCCGTCTGCTGACGGATATCATGGATTTTTCCCGCATGGAGGCCGGCCGGCTCGACATCGTGGCCGCGCCCATGAGCCTTGCGGACATCTTCGGTCAGGTCCGGGAGCTGTTCGCGCCGCTGGTCGCCGGCAGCGGGGTCGAGCTCTGTTTCGACCTGGACCCGGCCTTGCCTGGGCGGATGGACGGCGATGCGGTCCGGCTGCAGCAGATTCTCATCAATCTCGTGGACAACGCGTGCAAGTTCACGACCTCCGGTCGGATCAGCGTCGAGGCCTGGGCCCTGCCGGAGCTGAGTCCCGGGTCGGCGCGCGTGTACTTTTCCGTCACGGACAACGGCGTAGGCATCCCTGATGAAGAGCTCAAGTCGCTCTTCGACCCGTTCACCCAGTTCGGGGAAGGCTGCGTCCGCGGTCGGAAGGGGGCCGGGCTTGGCCTGTCCATCTGCAAACGGCTCGTGGACCTCATGGGCGGGAACATGTCCGTGAGCAGCGAGGCCGGGCGCGGCACGACCTTCGCGTTCACCCTGAGCTTCGCCGGAGACTGCCGGGCAGTGGCCGACAAGGAATCCCGGGTCGCCGGGAGCGCAGCATCCCTGCGGGGCACGCGCGTCCTGCTGGTCGAGGACGATGCCGTCAGCGCCTTGGCCGGAGTTGCCCTTCTGGGCAGACAGGGGGCCGAGGTGACCCACGTCAGGAGCGGCCAGGAAGCCTTGTCCGCCCTGCACGGCGAGTCTTTTGACCTCGTGGTCATGGACGTGCAGATGAACGGGATGGACGGTGTCGAAACCACCCGCTGCATCCGGGACGGCCACGCCGGAGAGGCGGTCCGGAACATCCCCGTCATCGCCCTGACCGCCTGCGCCATGACCGGCGACAGGGAACGGATGCTGGCCGCGGGCATGAACGGCTACGTGGCCAAACCCATGGACATCAGGGACGTGCTGCGCGTCGCCCTCGAAGCCATGCACCCTTGAAATCGCTTACGGCCGTCCCCTGGCTCATGAAGCCGGGACAGCCGAATGCCTGGCTGCCGTGGCGCCCGTGCGAAGTAGCCAATACGTCGCGCATGTCTTCGAGCAGCTTGCGGCGGCGCAGTCTCGGGCGTCCCGCGGCAACCCTTCGAATGATTGAAGATATCCGCCGCGGCATGGCCCTCCACGTTGCAGACGCCCGCGAAACGTGCTATCCCCATCTGCAAACAGTCCCGTTCGAGCCGGTTTGACCCGTGGCAGGTCCGGCTTTGCCGGCCGGTACTTCCGGGTCGCCACATCTTTACGAACTTCAACACCAGGAGCGTATCATGGGAGACAAGGGCGGAAAGAAGGACAAGGAAAAAATGCAGAAGCAGAAAGCGGCCAAGGATACCAAAAAAGTTCAAGTAAAAAATGAGAAACAAGTCAAGAAAGTGTAGTGTCCAGTTTGTTCTCGCGTGATGGTTCCGAACCCTCGTGCAGGACGCAACGCACACCATGAAGGAGAGCCCGGCTCTCCTTCATGCGTTTGAGGGTCGTGTCCCGTCCGCGGGCTGTTCCCGACATAGCCGACCAGTGGGAAGGTCTGCCCTTCCACCTCCATTCCAGTCTCGAGGGAGGAGAACTGCAGGATGATACGACACTGCGCACATTAGGCTGCCCATTCATGTCCACCTTGCCCATAATCGAGACCTTATGCCGAAGCAGTCAAGGCGGGGTGGATGTCAGGTAGTGTGTAAAAATTCGAGCAGAACCAAGACTTATCCCTAGTATTGAAATGAAGGCACAAAAAAAGCCCACTTTCGTGGGCAAATTTTTGTTGTTGGTGGAGGGAACGCCGACCTACCGCAAAACAGTCTCAAAGCCCGCGCTCCTCGTAACTCCTTGATAATAAACGCCGAAGTCATCTTACACAACCACTTCCCAACAACCCGACCAGAGAAACGATTTTCTCCCCTGATTTCCCGGCACCGGACGAGGGTGACGGGTTTGCAGTAAAACCGGATACCTGGCGTCGAGCAGCAACAACTTCGAATCCAGTTTTCGGACGCCGGTTCGGTTCCCAAAACGGAATCGAATTGACCTATGCCTGCCCGCCAAAAACCGTGCTGATCAGGTAGGCCGTATAGCCCACGTAACAGACCAACAGCACCGCGCCCTCGATGCGGTTGATACGTCCTGGTCCCCGGAATCCATAGCCGATCACGAATAGCGACAGGGTCAGTGCGGCCATCACCAGCATGTCCCGGTTGAAGACTTCCGGCCCAACGGCCAGCGGGTGAATCGTACCGGCGATCCCCACCACCGCCAGGGTGTTGAACAGGTTGGAGCCGAGAATATTACCGAGAGCGATATCGTGTTCGCCTTTCCTGGCTGCAATGATTGATGAAGCCAGTTCCGGCAACGAGGTGCCGACCGCGACCACGGTCAGGCCGATGATCAGATCGCTGACTCCGAATCCATGGGCGATCTCCACCGCGCCCCAGACCAGTACACGGGAGCTGACAATTAAAAGCGCCAGCCCCACCACCAACCAGAAGACCGCACGGCGGATGGGCATGGCGCGAACGTCCAGTTCCTGCTCCATCTCGTTTCCCAGCGCATCCTCTTTCTTCCGCAGCCCCTGCCAGATGGAGATGGCTACGATCTGTTGTGCAAGGTCATTTCGCCTACTTTGGTGTGCCCGTCAGTCGGGCTTCAAAAAGACCAGGCAGGATAGCGAAGTAACCAACTGATCCATTACTCGTAACGCGCACTATCAAAGTTGTAGTGAAAGGCTGAGCACCCCGAAATCATCGCGGCGGTCGCCCTGGCCTTTGAACTCCCGTGTCCTGAGCACATGGGTATAACCCAAACGCAGGTTCCGCCAGGTAATAGCGATACCGAACTGGAGGTCTCCCACCAGCGGTTCTTTGTCTACGTTGCGGCTGTCGCGAAAGGTGTTGCCGTCAAGAAAGATGTTGCGGGCGACGGCCCGGCCCTCAATGCCTGCAAACAGATACCAGCCGAAACCGTGCCGAGGAATAAAAAAGCCTGAGCCCGGCACGCTGGGCTGGATTCGGGGAGGGCCATAGTCGAGCGGCAGGTTTTTGCCGTAGCGCAGCATTAAGCCGGCATTGGCGTAGGTGAATATGTTGCCCAGGGCGCCACCCGCATGCGGAGTCAGGTCGAAGGGAATGCCCAGCAGTGATTCCGCAACCAAACTACGCCAACTGCGGCTATAGGCCAGGATGAACCCTGGCTCGTTCTTGAGTTGGGTGTCCCAGCCTCGCGGTTCATCCGCGTTCACGAATGAATGAACGCGCTTCTGGGTCTGTTCAGCAAGCGAGGCGGGGCCTACCATGCCCACGGTCAATTCGAGTTGATCAAGACGTTGCCCGGTTTCGGCGATTAAGCCAACGGAACCATAGAGCCAGCCGCCATAAGGGCGGTCATCGAGCGGGGGGTCCCGCAAAGTGATGTCCTCCGGAGTATACATGTTCTGGCCGACCGCGTAGCTCGCCCGCACGGCTTTGCCGACAGGGAACAAAGGGAACTTGTCGGCCAGGCGCAACACCCACTCCGGAGTTTTGTCTTCGGCAGACAACCAGGATACACGCACCCCGTTGGTGTAATTCCGGTCGGTATTGTAGAACAGGTCGTTTTCCAGGACCAGGCTGAGGATGCCCTTCTCCGCCTTCTCGGCGGCGAAGGCCGCCGTGGGCGCGAGCAAAAGCATGCCGATCAGGATGGCGGCGATTCTCCTTCCCGGGTGGATCACTCCGGGATTTATGGTGAGCATCGGGGCTGCCGTCATTCTGCTCATCCCATGGTCTCGATGGTTTTCCGAAATCGCGCAAGCGCGAAACCAAACAATGCCGTTCCGATCAGGGCCAGGCTGACGAACTGCGGCCAGACCGCCGTGAGGCCAGCGCCCCGGTACAGGATCGACTGAGCCAACATCACAAAATGCGTGTTGGGCGCGGCGAGCATGATGTACTGGACGGCCTCCGGCATGCTCTCGCGCGGCGTCGAAGCGCCGGAGAGCATTTGTAGCGGAAGCAGCACCAGCAACAGCAACAAGGCGAACTGCGGCATGGAGCGGGCGACGGTGCCGAGGAAAATGCCCATCGAGGTGGTCGCGAACAGATGCAGCGCCGTGCCGGCCAGGAACAGCGCGAGCGAGCCCTGGATCGGTACGGAAAGCCAGCCCTGCACGACGACGGTGAGTGCCGTGGCAGTGGCGGCAAGGACGATCAGCCCCATCGCCCACACCTTGCTCGTCATGATCTCGAATGGCGTGACCGGCATGACCAGCAAATGCTCGACCGTGCCGTGCTCGCGCTCGCGGATCAGCGCCGCGCCGGTTAGCACGATGGAGAGCATGGTCACGTTGTTGATGACCTGCATGACGGCGCCAAACCATGACTTGTTGAGCTGGGGATTGAAGCGCGCGCGCAGCACCAAATCGACCGGCAGAGCTGGCACCTCGCGATAACGCTGCACGAAAGCGCGCACCTCGTCGCTCACGATGGTCTGGATATATCCACTGCCGGTGAACGCCTGGCTCATCCGTGTGGCGTCCACATTGAGCTGAATCGTGGGTTGGCGCCCGGCGAGCAGATCGCGCTGGAAGTTCAGCGGAATATCCAGGGCGAAGGTGGCCAGGCCGGCATCCATGCGGGCATCCATCTCCGCGTGGTCGATGATTTCGGGGGTCACGAAATAAGGCGGGTAAAAGGCGCTGACGATGCGCCACGACAGCGGTGAGCGATCCTCGTTGACGACCGCGATCGGCGCCTTGTTGAGGGTCTCCGGCATGGCCGTTGCCGCCGTGTAGACCGAAATGGTGAAGGCATAGACGATCAGCACCAGCATGATCGGGTCGCGCATCAGGCTGCGCAACTCCTTGATTCCGAGATGAAGGATGTTGGCCGGGCGCATGGACTATCGCTCCTGCTTCTTGAGCAGCGCGGCGGCGAGCGCGATCAGGATCGGCACGGCCAGCGCCAGCGGGACGAAGGCCGCCTGCAGATCGGAGAAGTCGAGCGCCTTCGAGAAGGTGCCGCGTGCAATGGTAAGGAAATGGGCGGTCGGGTAGATCTGGCCGATCAGCCGGCCCGCTCCTTCCAGCGATGAGACTGGATCGATCATGCCGGAGAAGTTGACCGCCGGCAGGATGGTGAGTACCGCCGTGCCGAAGATCGCCGCGATCTGGCTGCGCATGAAGGTGGAAATCAGCAGCCCCACGGCCGTGGCGGCGCCGACATAGAGCAACGCACCCGCCGCCAGGGTCAGGAAGCTGCCCTTCAGCGGCACGCCGAAGACGGTCACAGCGAGCAGGGTGAGCAACAGAAAGCTCAGGAAGGACAGCACTATATAGGGTAACTGCTTGCCGAGCAGGAACTCGAGCCGCGTGGTGGGCGTGACGTAGAAGTTGGTGATCGAGCCGAGCTCCTTCTCGCGCACCACGCTGAGCGCCGCGAGCATGGAGGGGATCAGCATGAGCAGCAGCGGGATCACCGCCGGCACCATCGCCACCAGGCTCTTGACATCCGGGTTGTAGCGGAACCGGGTCTCGATATTCACGAGCCCCGCCAAAGCCTCGCCGTGCCCAGCCTCGCGCGCCTTGGTCGCCAGCCAATGGGCATGAATCCCCTGCACATAGCCGCGGATGGTCTCTCCCCGTGTCGGCATGGCGCCGTCGATCCAGGCGCCGATCTCGACCCGCCGGCCCCGTGCGATGTCGCGCGCGAAGCCCGGCGGGATCTCGATCGCCAGACTGATGTCGCCTTCGCGCATTCGCCGGTCGAGATCAGCATAACCGGTAATCGGAGCCCGCTCGATGAAGTACCGGGAGCCGGCGAGGTTGAGCGTATAATCGCGGCTGACGGTGGTCTGGTCGCGATCCAGCACCGCGAAGGTGAGATTCTCCACATCGAGGCTGATCCCATAGCCCATCACGAACATCAGGATGACGCTGCCGAGCAGGGCCAACGTCAACCGGATGGGATCACGGCGCAGCTCCAGCCCTTCGCGCCGGGCATAGCTGATCATGCGCCGGGGGTCGAATCGGCGCCGCCAGCCCTGTGGTTCGACATGACTTGGCGAGGCCTCGACTGAATCGAGCGAAGTGCTTGCGTCCGGTTGGCGTGCCTCGCCAGCGCTCTGCGCTTCGGCATCCTTCAGATAGGTGATAAAAGCCTCTTCCAGGCTGTTCTCGCCATGTTTGCTTGCCAGGGTGGCAGGCGCGTCAGTCACCAGTACCCGACCTGCATGCATCAGCGAAATGCGGTCGCAGCGTTCGGCCTCGTTCATGAAGTGGGTGGAGATAAAGATGGTCACCCCGTCGCGGCGCGAGAGCTCGACCAGCATGCGCCAGAAGGTGTCGCGCGCCACCGGGTCGACACCTGAGGTGGGCTCGTCGAGAATCAGCATTTCGGGCTTATGGATCATGGCGACTGCCAGCGACAGGCGCTGGCGGTGGCCGAGGGGCAGCCGGCCCGGCAAGCTGTCAATCACTGTGGTCAGATCGAAGCGTTCAACCATTTCGTCCACGCGCCCTGAAATCTCGGCAGCGGGCACGTGGAACAGCCGGGCATGCAGCGTCAGGTTCTGTCGCACCGTCAGTTCGGTATAGAGTGAGAAGAACTGCGACATGTAGCCGACGCGGCGGCGGGTCGCGAGGTCGTGCGGGTCCACCTCGTGTCCGAACAGCCAGGCCCGGCCTTCGCTCGGCGGCAGGAGACCGGTCAGCATCTTCATCGTCGTGGTCTTGCCGCAGCCGTTGGAGCCGAGAAAACCGAAGATCTCACCCCGTGGGACACGCAGGTTCACATGATCGACCGCGGTGAACTCGCCGAAGCGCATGGTCAGATCCCGGGCCTCGATCGCGGTATCGCCATCGTCTTCCGGCCGCGGCGGAATCTCGACCGCCCGATAATCCCGGCGCTTGTCTTCCGGCAGCAGCCGGATGAAGGCCGCCTCCAGCGAAGCCGCCCCCGTGCTTTGCAGCAGGCCTTCGGGCGTGTCGCTGGCCAGCACCCGCCCACCGTCCATCGCCGCCAGCCAGTCGAAGCGGGCCGCCTCCTCCATATAGGCCGTGGCCACCAGCACGCTCATGCCGGGCCGGGAACGACGGATGCCGGCGATCAACTCCCAGAACTGGCGGCGCGAGAGGGGATCGACGCCGGTGGTCGGCTCGTCGAGGATGAGCAGATCCGGATCGTGGATCAGTGCACAGCAGAGGCCGAGTTTCTGTTTCATGCCGCCGGAGAGCTTGCCCGCCGGGCGAGCGAGAAACGGCCTGAGCCCGGTGGCCTTGGTCAGGGCCTCGATGCGGCGCGTCCGTTCGCTACGATCCTGCCCGAACAGCCGTCCGAAGAAGTCGAGGTTTTCGGCCACCGAGAGCGTCGGATAGAGGTTTCCTCCCAGACCCTGGGGCATATAGGCGATACGCGGGCCGAGTGCGCGCCGATGGCGCGCATCGGCCATATCGCCGCCGAGCACCTCAACCTGCCCCGTCTGGACCGCGCGGGCGCCCGCGATCAGCGCCAGCAGGCTCGACTTGCCGACCCCGTCCGGGCCGATCAGCCCGGCCATGCAGGCCGCAGGGAAATCGAAGCTGACCTCGTCGAGCGCACGCACCTTGCCGTAGCGCAGGGACACATCCCGCAGGCGGGCAACCGGTGCGGCAGCACTCACGCCATCCTCGATCTGTGCATGTATGTCCCGGCTCATTGCGGCAGCCTCGTCTGCAGTTCAGGCGGCCAATCCACCCGTGGGTCGAGCCGCACATAGGCCATGCCCGGCAGGCCGGTCTTGACCTGGAGGAGGTGCTCTCTGAGCAGATCCGGGGCGATCCGCGCCTTGACCCGGAACATCAGCTTCAGGCGTTCTTCCGTTGTTTCCACCGTTTTCGGGGTGAACTGGGCCTCGTCGGCGACGAACGAGATCTCGGCCGGGATGACGTATTGCGGGGCGGCATCGAGCACAAGACGCGCTTCGGTACCCAGTGCGATCCGTCCGGCCGCCTTCGTCGGCAGGAAGAAGGTCATGTAGACATCGGTGAGGTCGATCATGTTCAGGACAGTGCCACCGGAGGCCAGCACCTCGCCGGGCTGGGCCACCCGGTATTGCACCCGTCCCTTCTGCGGCGCCTTCAGCACGCTGTCATCAAGGTCAGCCTGGATTCGCTCAAGCATCGCCCGGGTCGCCTCCACATCGGCTTGCGCGCCAAGCACCTGCGATCTGGCCGTGGCAATGGCCGCGGCCGCCCTTGCGACATCAGCCTCGGCAGCGCGCAACATAGCTTCGGCGCTGAGAAAAGCGGCTCGATCGTCGTCGAATTTCTGCTGGGAAACGGCTTTGTCGGCGACCAGCGATCGCGACCGCTCAAGCCGTATCCGTGCCACCTCGGCCTCGGCCACGCGTTGCGAGACCACTGCCTGCGCTGCCGTTTTCTCGCTTTGGCGCTGCACGACCTGGCTGTTGGCGATCCGCACCGAGTTCTCAGCCTGGCGCAAGCGGGCCAGCCCTTCTCTCAGCTGAGCTTCCAATACGGCGGTGTCCATCTTCGCCAGAACTTGTCCGGCCGTGATGAAATCGCCTTCGTCCACCAGGATATCCTTGAGCCGCCCCGCCGTCTTGGCGGCTATGTCAATCTCCACCGCTTCAATGCGGCCGTTGCCGCTGGTGAAGCCGTCGGGAAGACCCTTTTTCTGCAAGGATTGCCAAGCAAAGAGTGCGGCCCCGATAACAAGCACCCCTATGGCGATGGCCAGCAACCGTCCTTTATTAAGCTTCGACATTTTTTGACCTCCGCTTTGCCCCGTTCCCAGAGAACAGGCGGCCATTCCGGAACAGATTCCAGTGAGCCGAAATATCTCCTAAAAACGGCTGCCCGGAATCCTTGTATTCTGGATAAGGGGCCAGCTTCATCACTCAGCCTCCCCGACAATCTGTTCCAGAAAGCCTTCGGTCTCCTGCTCCAGGGCGTAGATATCGGCCTTGATCTTATTTAAAGTGCATCCATTACGGAAGATCAGATGGCTTTTGATTTTGCTTATCCGTTCAATGGCCATTCTGTTCCCCACCGTTCCTCTGTCAATCGTGCTCATTTCACATCCCCTCCCATAGCAAACTCCTCATCGATCTCGAACAGATCCGGCGTCGAACGATGGACGCCGATGCCGTGTTCCATCAGCAGCATTACAAGCTGTTCCCCGTTCATCAGGGCGATGGGAGTCTTGTCGGGCTGGGCCGCTTCCTTGATGGCTCCGGCACTGAAGTCGCTGGTGGTAATGATCAGCCCTTGCTCGTGTGCTCCGAGGCTGCCGCGCACCTGCTGCACAACCGGAGCTTGGATATTATTCTTGAGCTTCCATTTCTTGACCTGGACGGCCATCTTGATGCGGACCACGGCACCGACCACCAAGGTGCCCCGGACATCGATGCCGCCGTCGCCGCTGAGTTTGGTCACCTCGACCATCTCGAAACCCATCTCCGCCAGTAACTGAGAGATGAACTCCTCGAACTCACCGGGCTTCATGGCCAGCAAGCGCTCGCGCAGGACCTTGCGGACCTGGTGGTTGTGCTGCTCGATTTGGAATGCGAGTCCACGCCCCATCCATTGGCTCAGGCCCACATAGCCACGACCGTGCTGAACGAAGCGGGGCCGCTCACCGCGTTTCTGCTGGCGCTTGATCTCGGTGATCACCTGGGCGTACATGGTGGCCTCGGGCGTTTTGCCGCCTGTCACCAGCCAGCCTTTTTGCAGGGCCTTCTCGGTTATTTCCTTGTAATGCATCGGCTTCTTGCCGCCGAACTCTTCGAGCACCTTCTGAGCGCAATCAGTGAAGGAGAAACCCGCGTTCGGATGATGTTTTGGGGCTTCTTCGACGGCCGCAGGAACCGGCGCAGCGCCGCTCGATATTTCAGTGGAATCTCGAAGTGCGAAGGTCTGAGGGCCGACTTTTACAAAGGGCGACTTGTCCCCATTGCTCTTGATGTCGGAGTAGAGCCGGGCGCTGACAGTGGCGTCTGGGGTCTTACCTCCGGACTGCCAGAGACCGGCAGCCATGATCTGCTCGGCGATATCCTTGGCGTGCAGCGCCGTTCCGGCCTGTTGCAAAACCTGAATTGCGGCCGTTTTAACGTCCATGGCTCGTTCCCGTTGCGGATTGTTCGGCCTGTTGCTGATAAGTCACGCCAAAGATGGTGTCGCCCAGCCATTTCTTGAACGACGGATTGTCGCTGAACTGCTTGAACAGCTCGGTGTGGTCGGACAAGAGGTCGATCATGACGCGTTGCAGCGCGGCGTCGTGTTCGATCCGGGCGGTCTTCTTATCGTTGTTCTTCATGGCGTTCTGGTAGGCGGCGTCCGCTGCGACCTTGGCCGGGATCTCCTCGGCGATGACCTGGCGGATCTTGTCGCCGTCCTTCCAATCGATGTTGCCGAACTGGTCGTTGAACGCCTTGATGATGTTGCTCAGTTGGTCCAGCTCCGGTTCCGGTTTGCGGCCACCTCCGCTGGTCGGCACCGGTCCGATTTCAGCATCCTGATCCGGAAGGCCTATCTTCAGGCTGGTTTTCACCTCGACACGGTAGCTGTCCATGTCGATGGCCTCCAGGATGCCCCGGGACAGGTCCTCTTCCTTGGGCGCGGGGAGTTTCGGGATCAGGAAGTTCAGGAAGATCGACAGCTTTTCCCAGTCGGCATTCGAATACGCCAGAATCGAGGACAGAAAGCCGTAGGTGCGGACGAAAGCCTTGGCCTTGCCCTTGAAGTCCACCTGGCCATCTTCGTCGAGATCGGCGTTGTAGGTGGCCACGCAGGCGTCCAGGATCGGGTCGAGCTTGTCGCGGTCCGCGCCGTTCAGGTAGAGCCCCACCAGGTCGTCGATTTGCTCCTGGGAGTAGACCTGGTAGCCGTCCAGATCCGACTTCAGGTCGTGCAGTTTATTCGGGTCGGTTTCGTCACTGAGGATAGTGGTGCGGTAATAGGGCTCGAACGACTTCTGGATGGTCTCCGAGTCGTTGTGGAAATCGAGCACAAAGGTATCGTGCTTTTTCGGGTGGGCGCGATTGAGCCGTGAGAGGGTCTGCACCGCCTTGATGCCGGAGAGCGCCTTGTCTACGTACATGGTGTGCAGCAGCGGTTCGTCGTAGCCGGTCTGGAACTTGTCGGCGACGATCAGGAAGCGGTACGGGTCCTGTTGTACCTTGTCCGGGATCTGGCTGCTGGGGAAGCCGTTCAGCGTCGCTTCGGTCACTTTCTTTCCGCCATACTCGTGCTCCCCGGAAAAGGCCACGATGGGCGCGTAAGGGCTTTTACGCTCCTTGAGGTAGTCCTTGAAGGCGTGGAAATACTGAATGGCTCGCTCGATACCGTTGGTGATGACCATGGCCCGGGCATGGCCGCCGATCTTGCGGTGGCCGATCACCTGGGTGTGGAAGTGGTCCACCATGATCTCCGCCTTCTCGCGGATGGCGTGATCATGGGACTCCACATAGCGGCGCAGCTTTTTCTGGGCCTTGTTAGCGTCGAAGAGCGGATCGTCCTCCACTGTCTTGGCCAGGCGGTAATAACTCTCCACCGGGGTGTAGTTCTTCAGCACATCGAGGATGAAGCCCTCCTGGATGGCCTGCTTCATGGTGTAGCTGTGGAACGGGTGATGCTTCACGGTGCCGTCGGGCTGCGGGTCCGGCTCGCCGAAGATCTCCAGGGTCTTGTTCTTGGGGGTGGCGGTGAAGGCAAAGTAGCTGGCGTTGGTCACCATCTTCCGGCCTTCCATGATCTTGTTGATCTTGTCCTCGGTATCCAGTTCATCCCATTCCGCCTTGTATTCACCCGGCTTTTCCGCAACGGCCATGTTCATGGCGGCGGTGGTCTTGCCGCCCTGGCTGGAATGAGCCTCGTCGATGATGATGGCGAATTTGCTCTTGCGGTGTTCGTCGCCGATCTCATCGAGGATGAACGGGAACTTCTGCACGGTGGTGATGATGATTTTCTTACCGGCCTTGAGGAAGCGGCGCAGGTCGCCGGAATGCTCGGCATGGCCGACGGTGGCGGAAACCTGGGCGAACTGCTTGATGGTGTCGCGGATCTGTTTGTCGAGCACCCGTCGGTCGGTGACCACGATGACCGAATCGAACAACGCCTTGCTCTCGTGTTCCAGCCCCACGAGCTGGTGCGCCAGCCAGGCGATGGAGTTACTTTTGCCGCTGCCCGCCGAGTGCTGGATCAGGTAGCGTCTGCCGACGCCGCTCTCAGCGGCATTGGCCAGCAGCATGCGCACCACCTTTAGCTGGTGGTAGCGGGGGAAGATCTGCTTGTGCCTTTTTTTGCCGGTCTTCTCGTCCTTTTCCTTCACCACCTGGGCGTAGTTTTCCAGAATGTCGGTCAACCCCGCCTTGGAGAGGGCCTCCTTCCACAGATAGTCGGTGGCGAGCCCGGCCGGGTTGGGCGGATTGCCAGCACCGTCGTTGTAGCCCTTGTCGAAGGGCAGAAACCACGAGCCCTTGCCCTTGAGGTGGGTGCAGAAACGCACCTCGTGATCGTCCACGGCAAAATGAACGACGCAACGGCCGAACTGAAACAGCAGCTCCTTCGGGTCGCGGTCACGCTGGTACTGCTGCACGGCATCGAGCACCGTCTGCTTGGTGAGCTTGTTCTTGAGTTCGAAGGTGGCGATGGGCAGGCCGTTGACGAACACGGCCATGTCGAGGGAGAGCGCAGTCTCATTGCGGCTGTAGCGGAGCTGGCGGGTGACGCTGAAGACGTTGGCCGCGAACCGCTCGGCCGCCTTCACGTTGCCTGGCGTCGGCGTGCCGTAGAAAAGGTCCACATGGGCCGGGCCGTGCTTGATGCCGCCGCGTAGCACGTCTACCACGCCGCGCTTGGCGATCTCGCCCTGCAGGCGGTGCAGGAACTGGGTGCGCTTGGGGCCTTCCTCGTCGATGCCAAGAGCCTCATAGGTGTCGGGCTGGGTGGCGGAGAGGAATTGCAGCAGCTTGGCCCGGTCGACGGCGTGTTCCCGGTCGTAGTCCTGCGGGTCGCCCTGAACGTATCCGGCCTCCTCCACGAGGGACGCGACGATGATGGACTCCAGGCCCTTTTCGCTGGTGTCGGTCGGTTTCATAGATCCTCCAGCAAATGGGCGATGTCCTTCGGCGACGGCAGTTGACCTTTCAGCGCCTTGGGCAGGGTCTTGGTGATTTCATAAGTGGCCACGCCGATGGGCTTGCGGGCGTCGTGCAGGGCGTATTCCACAATCGTGCGGCTCTTCTCCTTACACAGGATGATGCCGATGGAGGGGTTCTCGTCCTCCTGGCGGACCTGCCGGTCCAGAGCCGCCAGATAAAACTGCATCTTGCCGACGAACTCCGGCAGGAACTCGCCGACTTTCAATTCAATGGCGACAAGGCAGCGCAGACGGCGGTGAAACAACAAGAGGTCGATGAAAAACTCTTTGCCGTCCACCTCCAGCCGGTATTGGCTGCCCATGAAGGCGAACATGCCGCCCATGGCCCGGAGGAAATCCTCGATCCGGGCGATGAGCGCCCGCTCCAGCTCCCGCTCGCTGTGCTCCTCGCCCAGCTCCAGAAAATCGAAGGTGTATTCGTCCTTCACCGCCAGCTTGGCCTGGGCGCGAAGTTCCGGTGTGAGCGCCTGGTCGAAGTTGGTCTGGCCGAGCAGGGATTTTTCGTAGCTCTGGTTGTCGATCTGATGGATGAGCACGTTCTTGGACCAGCCGAACTTGCGGGTCATGCGCAGATAGAATTCCCGCTCCAGCGGGTCCTTGCAGCGCTCCAGGATGGCCAGGTTGTGGCTCCAGCCGATTTCTCGCACCAGTGGTGCGAGTTTTTCGAGTCCGTTGTACGCCTCGAAAAAAGCCTTCATCCGCCAGAGGTTGGAAGCCGAAAAGCCCCCCACGCCGGGAAACTCCGTCCGCAGATCGGCGGCGAGCTGTTCCACCACCGCCTTGCCCCAGCCTTCAACATCCTGCCGCTCCACGATCATCCGCCCGATGTCCCAGTACAGACCGACCAACTCCTTGTTGACCGCCTTGAGGGCTTCATACTGGGCGGAGCGGATGCGCTCCTTAATCTCGGACAGCAGGCGCGGGTAGTCCTGCGGTTTGCCGAGGCTGTTTTTTGGGGTTTTGTCAGTCGGTTTCATCCATCTCCCCCTCGTCATCGATCACGTCATCGGCATCGGCGGTGTCCTCTTCCAGCGCCAGCAGCTCTTCATCGGCAACCTCCGGCACCTCGATTCCGCGCACATCCACCTGACCGGTGACCACATCGGAAATCAGCCGGGTACGGTATTCGCGCATCAGCTCGATCTCGCGTTGGGCGCGGGTGATTGCTTGGTCGATCTCGGCCGATTTTTCCTGGATGTGTTCGAGAATCTCCCGCTGCTCTTTGATTGGCGGCAAACCGATTGGATAGTTTTTCACAAAATCCGATGGAATCCTCTGCTGGCCAGCCGCGCCGGTCATGTATTGCTCGCCCAGCAACAAGAACTGTTTGGTTGACGTGAGGAACCGAAGGAAAGCGCCGTCAATGGCCTTTGAAGGACGAAGAACGATCAGTTCGGTAGTGCCAAAGCCGAAATCAGATTCAAGCCCTTTGAGGTAAGCTCCTTTGCCATTTTCAAAGCAGGGAGTGATTTTCGCGACAACCACATCCCCGCGTCGGAAATAGGTGAAGCCATTCCAGACTTCGGACAGAGTGCGTTTTTCAGAGCAGTCGATATCCCCATTGACAGAGATGTTCTCCATGGGAAGAAAGACAACCTTTTCTTCATCCGCCGGATTCGCTCGTGTCTCAGATTTTGATGGATTGAAGCTGACCACGCGTTTGAGCTTCGTGGCATCCCAATGCTCCGGAATATCTCCGATCCATTCCACGCCGCTGGGCTTGAACTTGACCTTGGGATCAAGCCCCCGGGTCACGGCCTGATTGATGACGTTCTGCTTCTGCTCCTTGAGAAGTTCAATGAACCGCCGCTTGTTGCGGATAAATTTTCGGAACAAACGGTCTTGCGCCTTCAGGAATCGTGCGATGGCTTGCTGCTCTTCCTGCGGAGGGCAGACCACCGGCATGCTCAGAAATTTATCGGGATAGAGCCTGAGCCGGGAAGAGCGAATGCCCGTTGACCGGCAAATGTATTCCGACCGATATCCTTCAATCCGCAACAGACTGTCGAGATAGTAGTAGTCGTAATCCTGGTTGCTTCTTGGCCGGTAAACGCCATAGGCGGGACTCACAATTCCAGCATGGTTCGAGACGCCCAATGCAGACATCCAGGCCCACATCGTATTGATGATCAGGTCTCCGGGTTGGCAACGTTTCTGACCGACATTCGACTCGGCCTTGAACATGGTCACGTTCTTCTGGCTGCGGGGAGTCACTCCGGTGATGTGCGACACCGAGAGCATTTCTTCATCGCCTGTCAGGGAGCGATCATCAATCTCCTTGAAGTAATACTTTGCCCGCTTCTCAGGCCAATGTGCGGGGATGCTCCCGACCCAGCTCACAACCGCGTCCTTGTATTCTGGATAAGGGGCCAGCTTCATCACTCAGCCTCCCCGACAATCTGTTCCAGCAGCCCTTCGGTTTCCTGCTCCAGGGCATAGATGTCATCCTTAATCTCATCCAAGGTGCGCATGGGCGCGGGCCGGTAGAAGTGGCGGGTGAAGGAGATTTCGTAGCCCGTCAGTGTTTTGCCCGGGTCGATCCAGGCATCCGAGGTGTAGGGCAGCACCTCGCGCCGGAAGAACGCCTCGATGCCGCCGTCTTCCAGAAGTGGTACCTGCTCGCTGTCGCGCAGGGCGGTATCCGGCTCGTATTCGACCACGCAGTGTTTGCCGCCCACCTCGGCCTCGAACAGGCCGTGGATGGGATCGGGCGTGGCCTTGCCCGGCTTGTGGACCTTCTTCAGTACCGGCGCGGCATCTTCGCTGGTGTCGCAGAGGTCGCTCTGCAGCAGCTTCTTGCGCTTGGCGGTGAGCTTGACACCGTGCTTGTCGGCATCGGTGTCGCAGGTGTCCATGAAGGCATTGAAATCGAGGTGCGGCCCGGCTCCGATGGTCTTCGCCACACGACGGGCCAGGTTGGCCAGCGGCTCTTCCCTGGCCTTGGCGCAGGCCCGCTCGAACCGGTCCAGCCGGGCCGGGCTCAGGTCAACGGCAAGGCGCAGCGGGCGGTCCACCGTCACCTTCCAGTAGCCGAAGGCCTCGTTGGGGAAAATCTTGGATTTCTCGGTTTCAACTGGATTGACCACCAGGTCGCAGATGGCGCGGATGTGCTCCTCGGAGAACTCGCAGTTCTTCTTGCCGAGGTTGCGGCGCAGCGGTACGTACCATTCGGTGGCGTCGATGAGTTGGACCTTGCCCCGGCGCGTATCAGACTTGCGGTTGGTCAGCACCCAGATATAGGTAGCGATGCCGGTGTTGTAGAACATGTTCTCCGGCAGGGCGATGATGGCCTCCAGCCAGTCGTTTTCGATGATCCAGCGGCGGATGTTGCTCTCGCCCTGACCGGCGTCGCCGGTGAAGAGCGACGAGCCGTTGTGAACCTCGGCGATGCGGCTGCCGAGGCGGGTGGTGTGCTTCATCTTGGAGAGCTTGTTGACCAGGAACATGAGCTGCCCGTCCGAGGAGCGGGTGATCATCTTGTATTCCGGGTCGCCGCCGTGCTGGGTGACAAAGCGCGGGTCCTTGATATCACCCTTGCCGCCCAGGCGCTCCAGGTCGGTCTTCCAGCTCTTGCCGTAGGGCGGATTGGAGAGCATGAAATCGAATTCCTGCGACGGGAAGGCATCGCTGGAGAGCGTGGAGCCGTACTTCATGTTCTCCGCCTCAGCCCCTTCGCCTTTGAGCAGCAGGTCGGCCTTGGAGATGGCGTAGGTTTCCGGCTGCACCTCCTGGCCGAACAGATGAATGGAGACATCCTTGCCGTGGCTTTCGGCCAACTCGGCCAAGCGCTCTTCAGCCACTGTCAGCATGCCGCCGGTGCCGCAGGCTCCGTCATAGACGAGGTAGGTGCCCGATTCAATATCGTCGGCCACCGGCAGGAAGATCAGGTCGGCCATGAGCTTGACCACGTCGCGGGGCGTGAAGTGCTCCCCGGCCTCTTCGTTGTTCTCTTCGTTGAAACGGCGGATCAGCTCCTCGAAGATGGTACCCATGGAGTGGTTATCGAGGGCCGGAAGCAGCTCGTTGCCGTCCACGTCCCGCACCGGCTTGGGGCTGAGATTGACGCGGCCGTCGAGAAACTTCTCGATCAGGTGGCCGAGGATGTCGGCCTCGATCAACGTGGGGATCTGGTTGCGAAACTTGAACTTGTCGAGGATCTCCTGGACGTTGGGTGAAAAGCCATCCAGATAAGCTTCGAAATCGGCCTTGAGCTGTTGTTGCTTGGCGCGGTTCTTCAGGTCGCGCAGGGTAAAGGGCGAGACGTTGTAAAAGGCCTCGCCTGCGGCCTGGCAGAGCGCGGCGTGCTGGTTGGCGATTCCGGCCCCGTCGAGTTGCTTCTTCATGCCGAGCACCTTTTCCTTGCTCGGCTCCAAGAGTGCGTCGAGACGGCGGATGACCGTCATTGGCAGGATCACGTCGCGGTACTTGCCGCGCACGTAGACATCGCGCAACACGTCGTCGGCGATACCCCAGATAAAATTCACGATGCTGTTGTGGATCACATGGTTCATAGCCCGCTATTACTCCTTGCGCTTCTTGTCGGTTTCCGCAGGCTCGGCCGCGCCGCCAGCCTTGACCCACTCGTCCACTTCATCTTTCTTGAACTTCCAAAGACGACCCATGCGGTGGGCGGGCATACCATGCTTGTCGATCCACTTGTAAACGGTGTCATTGCTGACCCCGAGGTACTTGCAAATCTCGGTTATTGATAACCAGCGGTCTTCCATCTCGTTCATTCTCTTGCTCCACGGGCGCTTTGGTTGTTTGCCACGTCCGACAGAGGCGAAACGGGAGAGACTGGACGCACCTCTCCCAGGTTAAAAAACTCCTTTAATATACAAAGACGCTATGTGCTATGTCAAACGATCTTTAACGATTGGAGCCGATTATTTTCTATCACGCTCGATGCCAGACGCCGGTGTCAAGCCGGGTGCCGTTATCAATGCATGGCATCCAGTAGGTCCAGGCAGGAATCGAGGTGCGCCCGCACAGCACCGCCACCATCACCCGCTGATACATGCTGTGCCCGCCGGGCCGAAATCCTTCCAGCCGGTCGATGGGCGGCAGGTCGCGTTGCGGGGCGGTGAAGGTCACCAGTTCCCCATAGATCAGATCCCAGTCGCCGGTCGGGCGGCCGAAGCGCGGCGTGCCGATCTCCTGTTGCCTGCGGGCGTCGGCTAATGGGTCGGCGGTGCCCCGGGCCAGGATCAGCCCTTCCGGCACCTCAAGCGCCGGGAACCCGGCATGGAGGTGGTAGAGCCTGCCCCAGACCACGGCCGGTTCGGTGCTGCGGGCCTGGGCGCAGAAACGTTGATGGTTCCAGTAGCCCCGTTTCAGGGTGCCGTAGACGAAGAGCCGGAGGATGGTCTCGGGACTGTCTTCCGGATTTGTGTTCAGCTTCGAGGATTCTCCAATGTTCATGCATTCACTCCTTCGGGCAGTGTCCCTTTGCGCTCCTGGGGTATGAAGCGGAATTCGCTGTTTTCGATGGCCCGCACATCCTCGTGGCGGATGGTGAGCATGGTCATGGGCGGCACCTCTAGCTCGCGCCAACCCTTCTCGTTGTCCACGGCAAAGTCGATAAAGGCGTCGTCCGAGGCGTAGAGCACCACCCGGTGCTGGCGGTGGATGCGCAGGCAGAGCGGCTTGTTGCCCTTGAGCACGGTGATGGTGCCGGGGGCGAGCCGCGAGGCCAGCACGGCGCTCATCTGGCCGCGACAAAGGGCAAGCGCCTTCTTCAGGCCCTCCTGGTCGATGGGGCCTTCGGGCGCGAAGCGGTCGGCCAGGCGGAAGATCAGCTCGCTGTCCACCTCGGCATAGCGCGGCAGCCCGAGACGGCGGAACAGATAATCGGCGTTGTAGAGGGTGCCGTTGTGAGTACCGATGACGATCCCGGCCTGAATGGGATGGTTGTTGCGATTATTGAACTCGTTGCCCCGGGTGCGCCAGCGGGTGTGGCCCATAAGGATGGTGGTCTCGTTGTCGACCTGCCCAAGCAGCTCCTGAAACGGCTTCTCGTAGACCAGCTCGTGCGCCCGCATCGGCCGCTTGAAGATGCGGTGGCTGCCGTCGGTCTTGAGCCAGGCCAGACCGGAGGCGTGCGGGCCGCGCTCCTCGCTGTGCAGCAGCATGCGGATAAAGACCTCGCGCAGGTAATCCCGCTCGTTGGGCCGTCTGTGCTTGCGGCCGAAGATGATGCCTACTTGTCCGCACATGGAGCCGGGTCCTCCTTGCCGCCGAAGTTCTTGCCGAGCAGCGGTCTCGTTCCTTCGAGAACGAAGGCCGCGTATTCGCGCCGGTGGTCCGCCAGCCACTCGGCCACCTCCGGGTAGCCCATATCGGCGGTCAGCCGGGTCACCTCCGGGTGGTCGAGCATATTGGTGCGCCCGGAGAGCCGCACCGTCTCCAGGGCTTCGAGGAAGCGTTCCGGCCAGGGATCGCTGGCCTTGTCGTCGGGCAGAAACTCGATCAGTCCGTGCCGCGCCAGACGGGTGAGAAACTCGGCGGCCGCAGCGGCGGCATCCTCCGGCAATGGCCGGGTCGGTCCGCCTTCGATGCCGGAGAGCACCTCGGTCATGTAGTCCCTGGGCGCTCGGCTGGCGGTGAATGGCGTCTGGCCGCGCATCAGCTCGACAATTTCAAGGCAGTCGGCGGCCTGCAGGGTTTCTCCGCTGCCGGGGATCGGTTCGCCGTCCAGCGTGGTGGAGCGGATCAGAATCTTCATTGGGCACCTCCTTAAACAGTGAGGCCGGGAACTTGCCCGGCCTCGTTGGTGAGAGTGGTGGTTGTTTCGTCCGGGAGGACGTCCTCCGGTTTGGGCCGTCCGTTTTTGAAGGCGGCGTCGCCGGGCATGTTGGCCATCAAATGCTTGCGGGCGGTCTTGAACTCGTCGCCGATCAGGCCGAGGTGGAGCAGGAAGACCCGGAAGTCGTACTTGGCGCTCTGGGGATCGAAATCCCGCTTGCGGCTGGAAGCGGCCCGGCCGTTGAGCGCCTTGGCGGCCACCGCGAGGCAGAATTGCAGGTAGGCCTTGATCCGCCCCGCGTGGAGGGTCGCCTCGAACCAGCGGAACTCCACCGTGCCCCGGTACCAGACGTTGTGCAGGTTGACCCCGTGGTAGCGGCTGTTGTCGTAGTGCTGGGGCTGGCGGTTGTGGTAGCCGTACCAGATGCGGTTGAGCTGGTCCTTGGTGCGGGGGCGATGCTGTTCGATGCGCTGGATCAGCTCGTCGCTGACCGGCCGGGTGTAGCGATTGAGCCGGTCGCGGCTGATGCCGAGGGCGTGGAGGATCAGCGGCTCCTGCTTGTAGATGATCTTGGCCAGGTTACCCAGGTGTCTGCCGTCGAAGGGCGCGGCGTCGATATGGATGTGAATGCCGCACTGGCTGTTGATCTTGCCTCCGGCGCGGCGGATGGCCCGGACCGCCTCCTGCAGTTGCGGGATGTCGTCGTAGCCGAGCACCGGGCTGACCACCTCGGCCCGCAGATGGGCCGGGACGCTGGTCAGGGATGCGTCCCCCACCACCTTCCAGACGCGGCCTCGCAGGTCCTCGACCTCCCAGGGGTCATAGCTGCTGGGGATGCCGACATGGCGGACCGTGCCGCCCACCACCGAGTGGATGGCCCAGGCGATCTGCTCCCGGGTGCGTTTTACGGTCTCGATCTCGATCCCGTAGTGGATCTCTTTCAGGTTCATGCGTGCCTCCGTCGTTCGTGGCGCTTCTAAGTCGTTGTCTGGCAAGGCTTTTCAGCCTCCGCTTACACCATGAATGAATGCTTCTTTCCGGACACAAATCAAGTAGAAGAACAGCCGAAGCCGACATTTAACACGTTTATTTTCAATGACTTGCGAGTTTGTCCGGATTGGGCGGCGCACAGGCGGCCGAAACCCCGGAACGGGCTGGCCGTATCCGGGGTTTCTGGGTTGGCGGTGGCAGTGAGCCGGTCAGCCAGAAGCGGTATCGGAGGTGATCAGGCTGGCGTGCAGCTCGAGGTTGCGCGACTCGTCGGCCCGCATCCGCGCCAGCAGCGCCGTGAAGGCCTCCGCTTCGTCGGTCGGGAGCTTTGACGCCCGTTCCAGCCGCGCCAGGCGCTGGTGCAGATTCTCCAGCAGACCCAGGGCGTGGTCGCGGATCAGGCCGTCGCGCTTCTCCTGCGGCGTGGGGATGAACTCGGTCAGGCCGCCTTTGCGTCGAACGATCATGGCCGTGCCTCCTTAGCTCAGGGTCGCGCCCAGCGAATGGATGCGCGGGTAGATCAGCGGCGTGCCGGTCATCTCGGCCTTGTAGCGGACCTTGTTGCCGGTGTTGTCCGTGAAGGTTCGCACCAGGGTGTACTCGGTCCAGTTCTCGTCGATGGGCCGGGTCTCCTGGATGGTCATCGCCTCCCAGGTCAGGCCGCCGTCGTTGCTGGCGAACCATTGCAGGGTGGTGCCGCTGGGGATTTGCATCTGCACATAGGCCTTGGTCGATTCCACCCCCTGGGTCAGCTCGTTCTCGCGGGTCAGGTAGGCCCCGGTGGTCTTGTTGAGGTAGCCCACTAGGTTGACGTCGCGGAAGTTGATGGCCGGGGTGTCGTTGGAAAGCGAGCTGCTCAGACGCACGCGGATCTGGACCCGGGTGGCGAGGTTGGGCAGCCGTTCCTCCTCGGCGGGAACCATGGCGTCCCAGGTCACGCCGCCGTCGGTGGAGTATTCCCAGTCGAGGCCGGTGCCCTGGGGGATGGCCGAGTATTCGTCGAGGTTGATGTCGGAGAACTGCACGCCGGTGATCGGCTGAAAGCGGATCATCCCCTCGGACTGGAAGTTGTAGCCGTAGATCTTCATCGCCAGGTCGGAGCCGTTGAGCGGCGTCCAGGTCTCGGCGTTGGAGCTCTCCAGCAGCACGCCTTCCATGTAGGTCTGCCGGGTGATGATACCCCAGCGGCCCATCTTGCCGAGGGTGGCGGTGCGGACCTTGTAATTGGTGCTGTTGGTCAGCAGCACCACGGAATAGCTGGTATTGGCCTCGGCGTAGAACGGGTCGTCGAAGCGAATGCGGGTCTCGCCGCTCAGGCTGATCTCGTTCGGGGCCAGCACCTTCTCGGCGAACACCACGCCGTTGGGCAGACCGGTGGTGACGCCGCGAATCTGCACCGTGACCGGGATGCTCGGGTCCCTGGCGGTGAACTGCAGACCGATGCTGGAGATCACCTGGTTTTGGGTGAAGCTGAAGGTCTGGGCCAGCGGATCGCGGGGCACGAAGATGGTCTGGGTGCGCCAGACCACCTGCACCACGGGCACGCGGATGATGCGGTTTTCGATGATGCGCTCGATGCGGGTGATGACCAGCGGATCGTTGATCTGCAGGCTGGCCCGGGCCGAGTAGACCCCGTCGGCCATCTCCACGATGCGGTTGCCGTTGCGGGCGTTGGTCGGAATGGTGAAGGAGGCGCTGACCCGACCGGCCTCGTCGCTGATCAGGTTGCTGGCCATCACTTGGCCGTCGCAGCGCAGCACGATGCCGGACTTGCTCGGGGTGAAGTTGATACCGGTTACGGCAATGCCGGTCTGGCCGCGCCGCCCGAGGTTGGGCGTGATCTGCAGCATGGCCGGGGGCTTGTCGAACACGGCGTAGGGGTTGATGTTGCGCTCCTCGGACCAGTCGTTCTGCTCCACCAGCACGGTCTCGTTGCCCGGCAGCAGCGCCAGGCTGCCGAAGAAGCTCGCGTTGCTGCCCGCCTGATCGACCGAGAGCACCGTGGAGTGCGGAATGCGGTCCGGCGCGACGAAACGGGCGATCTCGTTGACCCGGGCGTCCCATTCGGCATGGTAGATGTCCGACTGGGCGGTGTTCGAGAAGTCGTCCGAGTAGATGCCTTTTTTGGTCTGGGCGTCCCGGTTTTGCAGTTCGTTGTTCATCTGGTACTGGGCGTCGTTGTACTTCAGGTCCTCGACGTCCTGAATGATGTCGTGGATCTGGTCCATGGTGATGCGGGTCAGGCCGAAGTTGTGGATTTCCATGTCGGTGGAGTTGGGCGGGCAGTCGATGCTGCACAGCCCCAGGGCGTTTTCCGGCACGATGGGCAGCTTCGGGAAATCGGCTGGAGCCCCTTCCAGCCGCTTGATCTCGGTGGTGGTGGCGTAAACGATGTCGCGACGGCCAAGGTAATAGTCGTAGTCCAGGCTGCAGTTGGAACCGTTCACCGGCTGGTCGCCGAGGCTGCCGCGTCCGAAGTTGATCACGTTGAGGTTGCCCAGCTCGAGCTGGACCGGCGACATGGTGAGTCCGGCCGTGTTGGTGGCCGGAGGCGAAGCGGTGCCGATCTCCTCGACGCCGTCGTCGACATAGGAGAGCGCCTCGCTGCCCAGTTCCATCAGTCGCTTGTAGTCGGTGCGTGCGCCGTTGGTGGCGGCCCGGTAGACGCGATAGCCGGTCGCGCCGCTGACCGGTAGCCAGCAGAGCTTGTTCATCTCCCCGGCGGTGGTGGCCCGGGCAACGACCGCACCGGCGTTGAAGGCCGTCTCGCCGGTGGCGTTGTAGGCGGTCACCAGATAGAAATAGTTTCCGGCCGCCGGATGGTTGGCCTGTCCGAACCAGCCGCTGTCCACGTAGTCGGTGCCCTTGACCATCTGCTTGGTGTAGGTCCAGCGCACCGTGTAGGTGGTGCCGATGGCCGGTTCGTTACCGGAGCCGAGCCAGTCGACATGGTTGCCCGACTGCTGCCAGTCCACGCCCTCTTGGAAGATGGTCGCCCCCTGGCTGACCTCGAGGATGTCCACGACGGGATTGGGGTCGAGCAGGTCTTCGCCGCCGCCCACCGAGCCGCGAGTGACGTTGCGGGTAATCTCGACGATGGCCTCCACCTGGGTCGTCTCCTTGAGCGGCGTGGAGTTGACCGGATAGCGGCGCTTGTTGATGTCGAAGGTCTTCTGCTCGCCGCGCACCGACTTGGTGGCGATGGATTTGGGCACCAGGGTCGAGGTGGGCAGATCGCGCTGATGCCGGAAGCCCTGGATGTAGGCGCGTCCGGCGTTGGTGATCGCCTCCACGCTGTCGTCGTCGACGCCGCCGATGAAGGTGTCGAAGCCCCGCACCAGATAGCTTCCGGCCTGGTCGAAGGTGCGCTCGGCCAGGTTCTGAATCAGGGAATTGAGCCCCTCGGCGGCGGCGAATGAGAGCTGGTCCTCGGTGATCGAGGAAACGGTGATCCGGCTGCCCGGCAGCGTGCCCAGCAGATCCCGCAGGTAGAGGTTGGACTTCTCCTGCACCGTGGGCGTGACGTCTCCGCTCTCGCGGTCGAACTTGTAGATCGGGATCACCCGGCGCTCGGTCACGTTGTTGGGCAGCGTCTGGCCGCTGGTGTCCGTCGCTTTGAGGGAGAGCGCCCATTTTTCCCGTTCGGCGGTGGGCTCGCCGGTGGCCGGGTTGATCAGGGCCGGGTCCTGGGTGTAGCCGTAGTTGTACTTCAGCAGCTCCACGTAAACGTAATCGGCCCCGCTGGTGGTGGCCGGATCATAGGTCAGGGTCGCGCCGCTCACCTGTTCGAGATGGCCGTCGATGTAGACCACGCCAAGGGCCAGGGTCAGGACGTTGGCGGCCGAGCTGACCTCGAGGCCCATGATGATGGAGCCTTCCTTGAACAGGATGTCTGCGATCTTGCGCCGCTCCAGGTTGATGATGTCCTGCTGCTCGTTGAGTTCCGAATCCAGCAGGTCGCGATCCTGATGGTAGCGGATGCGCTTGTAGTTCTTGGTCGGGTCGAATGTTTCGCGTGAGATGCTCATGTTTGAATCCTCCAGTTAGATCTTGATGATCCCGACCAGCTCCACGCGGGTGTCGGAAATCTTGTTGAAGTCGGGAATGTTCTTCACCTCGTACAGGTAGCCCGGGCGCAGCACCTCGCCGGTCGGGTTGGTGTCCTGATGGAACACGCCGCCCATGGCGAGATCCCCGGTGGTGCTGGCCACGTACTGCACGTCGCCGCCGAAGAAGCCGTATTCGCGGATGGTGATGCCGTTGGCCTCGGCCTCGTCGAAGCGGAAGAAGACGCCGATGGTGTTGGTCTCCTCGCCGGTTTCCAGGTAGCGCACGCCGTTGACCAGGAGCGCCCCTTCGGCGTCCTCCTTGAGGAAGGTCCGCTTGTAGTAGCGCTTGCGGGCACGTTCGTTTCTGAGCCCGGTCTGGCCGATATCCGGCGCGGGCGGATTCTGCGGGTCGGTGAAGCTGGCATCCCCGTCGCCGATGGCGCAGTGGGTGATGCCGTCCACGGCCTGGCCGAGGAGGAGTTTGGCCGTCAGTATCCGGCCGGTTTTAACGATGAGTCCCAGTGCCATTGCTGTTCTCCTTTAGGTCTGAATTTCGTGGTCTTGATCGATGAGCACCGCGAACAGGATCTGGCGCGTGTCGGCCAGCAGACCGGCCGGAATCGCGATGCGCTGAACGGTGTCGGATAGGCTGATGTGTGCGCCGGACGTCCGGACGCTGGTGTCGATGCTCCGCAGCCAGGGGCGCGTCACTCGCACCGCCGTGTCGGCATCGACGCCCAGACGGCCATGGATGACGAGCCACAGATCGGTGCTCCGGTTCAGGCGGTTGTTCACGCGAAGCGCGAGGTCGGATCGACGTTCGAGCCGATGGGCGACCCGTACTGCGCTGTCGGCCCGGACCATCACCGTGCGCCTGGCCGGTGCCACGGAAAACAGCTCGAAGAGCGCTCCGGGTTGCGCCGCGCCGATGGCGAGCAGTTCCGGCCGCCGGATACCTCTGCGGGTGGTGATGGATGCCAGTTGTCCCTTATGCACGGCCACGGCGAATCCTCCCGCAGAGCTTGAGCGCTTGACCACGGTTCATGGACAGGAGCGTTTCCGGGCGTCGCTGGCCGGTGATCGTGGTGACGATTTTGAGCTTTCCGCTATGCGTTGCCATGGCGTTACTCCTTCACCGCGCACCAGCCGCCGGTGGTCAGATTGAACACGCGGTAGCTGTCCATTCCGATCTGAATGGTGTCTTCCGAGGCGACGTTGCCGCCGCCCACGGCGAAGATCTCGATGAGTTCGCCACGCAGTTCCTGGTAGGCGGCGGAACCGGACATCGAGGCGAGCCAGGGAAAGAGGATGGTGGTGCCGTAGCGCATCTCTGGATCGGTTTCGCCCTGGAGACCGCCGTTGGCCGCGCCGCAGCGGCCCTGCTGGCCGGACGCGGAAGTCCAGCCGTCGAACTTGTTCACGGCGTAGAAGGTACCCGGTGCGTTGTAGTAGCTGTTGATGACCGGCTGCGGGTCCTCACCGATCTTGGCTCCCGAGGCGTAATCCCGAACGAGGGTTTCGACGGTGATGGTGTTTGGCGTGACGGCGGTGTCGATGGCGCTCACCCGCACGCGTTCGATGCCCGCGTCGTCCTTGATCACATAGTCCTGTCCGGGCGTGACCACGGTGGCGTCGTTGACCTGAAGCACCACGCCGCTTCCAGCAGTAACCGCCGCCTGCGTAAGCGCGACGGCCCCGGACCAGAACCGTTTCAGCAATCCGCTGTAATGGCCGTAGTAGGTGGAGACGAGCTTGGTGACCACGAAAACGTGATCCAGGTCGGCGAACAGCCAGAAGATGAAGTCGGCGCTGTCCTCCACCCGCAGGTATGTGTAACTGGTGTGCGACGCCTCGTTGACGCCGGTGTGGGTGGCCGCGTCCCAATACTGGAATGCCGCGACGTGAATCCGCCCGGAGGTGGTGCTGATACGGAACTGCAGATAGACGTCCTCGGCCCCGGATTCCCCGTGCGACTTGAAGACGAAATACGGCTGTGGGTCGGCCGACTGATCGTCGTGCAGGGTCCATCCGGTGGTGGTCACCAGAAAGGTCCGCAGTTGATTGAGCAGGTCGAGCCGACCGTGGGCGAGTCCTTGAATGCTGTGGTATGCCATGGCGGCCTCCTTAGAGAATCGGGTTTTCCGTGCCGGTCAGGCGCAGCTTGATGTCGAGTTTGTTTTGCACTGGGGTGCCCGGGAGCACGGTGCAGCGCCGCCAGAAAGACAGCGTCTGCTGGAATGCCTTGTCGCCGAGATTGAGCGGTGCGCCCTGGGTGGCGGTGTCGAGTTCGGCCTGGGTCCGGGCCAGGCGGTACCAGACCGCTTCGTCGGTGCCGGTCTCATCGATGGGATCGAGCACCAGCCCGGTGTAGTCGTAGCCGGAATAGATGGTCGTCCCGGCGTCGTGCGCGGCCGGAGCGGTGTTGGCCACGCCCCGCTGCACGGTGAGATTGACGGTGCAGCCACCGCTTTCGACGAGCATCTGCTCGCCGTCGATGATGATGAGTTCGCCGTCAGCAAAGCGCGGTTCGGCCAGGGCGATGGAGGGCTGCGCCGCGTCGATGGCCGAGGGGAGGCTCGTTTGCTCGTTGGCGACGTAGAGCTGCCGGTCCTTGATGTCGCCATCGGTGCCGTTGTAGCTCTCGGCCTCGGGGCGGCTGAAATCCCCCTCGGAAATCTGCTGAGTCAGCGCTTCGTCAAGATAGAGGTGAATCGCCATGGGTTCTCCTTCAGGTGGGCCACTGGGTGGCGCGATAGTTATTGGTGGCGGCCTCGAACCCGGCCTGCGTGGGCGCGTGCAGGTCCTGCTGACGGAACAGCCAGTGGTAGGAAGGCCGCGACCAGCGGAATCCGGCCTGGTTGAGGCGCATGCGGCTGACGCGCAGGGGGCGGGTCCGGTCCACGGAGAGACGCAGGCCGGTGGTGTTGAGCGGGCTTGCGCCCAGCTTCATGGTCTCGACCCGATGGCGCTGGAGAGAGCCCGTGTCCACGTAGACTTCAAGCGAGGCTCGTTCGCCGGTCAGATTCGCATTGCTCAGATACCGGGTGTTCAGGGTGTTCGCGTTGAGCCGGAACACAGGCCCTCTCCGCCGCCATCGGTCGATCCGGTCGACGGCCAGGGTGACGTCCGCGTCGCAGCCAGCGGTGGAGGCGAGCAGCAGATTGCTGATGCCGCCCTGGTTGGCGGTGAGATCGAGACCTTCGTTGAGCCTGGCGCGGCCAAGCTGGAAGCAGAGGCGGTACCGAGATTCCAGCGGCAGGCGCAGATCGTACTTGGCCTCCGCCCGCTCGACCGGTTCCGCCTGCGTGTCGAAAAAGAAATCCTTTTGCCGGAAGCAGTAGCGCAGCGCGGTCTCGCCATGGGTCAGCGGCTTGCGGTTGAGATGGCTCTCGCCCAGCCCGAAGCCGCTTTCCAGCACATCCCCTTCGAAGTCGCGGCCGGTGTAGATGGGCGTGCAGAAGGAAACCCGGTCCTCGCCGACGCGGGTGTACGGAAGCCGCCAGTCGTTGAGGGCCTTGTGGTTCAGGCGCATCCGGTTCTGGCGGCCTTGAAAACGGGAGACTTTTACGGCGGCCCGGTCGATCTCCGGGATCATCTCAGTGGTACTGGTGAGTTGCAGAAGCTCCCAGACCCTCTGCTTGTTGGTCAGATGACGGCAGGAACCGAGCGAGGAGCGGCCAAGGACGAAGGTCTCGTCGAGAAACGCCAGCACGATCCGGCGCACAGCGTTGGCATGCCCGAAGTCGAGCATCGCGCCGCCTTCGATCCATTCCAGGAGAAACTGGAGCCAGAAACAGCGCGTGCCCGCCGGGTGGTGAAACACCAGGGCGTCGCGCAGTCCCTCGGTCTGGTTGAGACACAGCACGCGAAACACGCCGAGGCTGAACACCAGCCCGGGTAGCTTGGCGCTGCTGAGTCTGGAGCGGGCATTGAGACGCAGCGCCGAGCGGAAGGTCTCCTGCAGTTCCCCCTGCCAACCGAGCGAGTCGAAGTCGCGTTCGATGGCCGGAATGGTGCCCTTGCGGCGATAGATCTCGACCGCCTCCCGCACGCGGCGGCGCTGGCAGTCTGGCGAACAGGTGCCGTCCACTTCGAGGCCGACCAGTCTCGCCAGCAGCGGCAGGAAGCGCTCGTCGCAGTGATCGACATCGAAAATGGTCGGGAAGTCGTCGATGGCCTGCTTGAGCTCGTCCAGCGTCCCGGCGGGAAGGCTCAGAAAGGTGCGCAGGTCACCGGCTTCGTCGTTGTGCTCGTAAAGCGGCGGCAGCAGGCCGAGCAGATTGTCCTTGAACCAATCCGACATCAACCGGCCCTCCGCAGATCGAGGTTGACGCTGCCGAGAACCGGAATTTCGCCGTGGCGCAGCTCGATGTCCTGCTGCGGCGCGTAGAGATGCATGTGGCTGACGCCGCGCACGCCATCGATCAGCGCCACCAGGTCGGAGAAGTGAATGGTCTGCCCGAAGGAGACCCGGTCGAAAGAAAAGAAATCGGTGAGGGCGGCTTCGATACGGCTGCGCACGTTTTCCAGCGGTTCACCGGGCCAGATGTAGACCTCGGCGTCGATGGAAACGGGCCGGTAGATCGGGTCGAACAGGGTGATCTCGACCGTGATGACCTTGCGGCGTTCGAGAAACTCGGCGAGGTCCCGCTTGAGCAGCGCCGAGGGCATTCCGCCGCCGTTGGGGGCGATGGCCAGTTGAACGTTGTAATAGCGGATGTTCTGACAGGCATTGGTGTCGAGCACCTTGGCCTTGGCGACGCCTGGGTAACCTTCGGCGAGCGCCTGGTAATCCTCCAGGGTGACGGCTTTCCAGAGACTGCGCAGCTCCGCCGGTGCCTGTCGGCGGGCGTGTTCGAGGGCTTCCCGCGAAGCGCCGCCGGTGGCGGGTACCGGGTTGGTGGCGGTCAGGGAGACCTGGCCGCCGTTCAGGTAGACCGGGCTCAGCAGTTGGGTGATCCGGTTCGGACCGAGATTGCCCTGGTCCCCGATGGTCTGCAGATAGCTGACGGCGATGGCGCTTCCCTGAGCGGGTACAGCGCCGCTTTGTCCGTCGCCGAAAATCAGGGTGGAGATGTCGAGGGCGTCCAGGTCGGCCATGAAATGGCGGCTGTCGGCCAGGCTGTCCTGGAAGTGATCGACCTCGCTCCAGGCGTCGTCCCCCACCGTAACGGTGATGGTGCCCTGGGCGATGACGTCGCCGGTCAGGCGGATGCGCTGGAATGGCAGCCCCGTCGAAGTGAAGGTCTCGGTGCGGCGCACGCCTTGCCGGGCCGGGATGTCCACCGAGAGTAGGCCTCGCGGGAGCAGGCCGTCCTCGACCGTCTCGAAATCCGCCTCGCCGTCACTCAGCAAGGCGCGGCAGGCCGTTCCCGCCGGAATGGTCAGATCCTTGCCGAGCGGGGCGGAGAGCCGGAAACGCAGCGTGGTGGTGGAGGCCACCGGCGAATCCAGCCGGTAGCCGATGAGCTTGCAGAGGTTGATGACGTTCTGGCGCTGGCGGGCCGTGGGCAGAAAGGCCTCGGCCGCCTGGGCGTCCAGGTAGTAGGCCAGCATGTCGCCCACGCCGCAGAACAGATCGAGCAGGACGACGCCGAGATCGGAGTGGTTGAAATCGGTCCAGCGGTCGGTGAGCTGCGGGATCTTCGCCAGCAGCTCCTGACGGATCGATTCGTAATCCTTGTTGATGTATCCGATGCTTGCGCGGCCCATGGTCTCTCCGGTTTTCGGCGGTTATGCGAGAGCGCCTGATGCTCTCGCCACGCCGGTTACTTACCGGAAGGGACCTGGATGTGTCGGAGGCGGGATGCCTCAGAGCGGGCCGCGCAGTTGCCAGACGGGATTGGGCTGCCCGGAGGTGTTGTTGAGGTAGTGGGATTCCTTCTTGCCCTCGAAATAGAACAGGCCGATGCGGCCCGGCTCCAACGTGGTGATCCGGTGAACGGTGCCAGCGGCGTTGTCTTCCGCCTGACTCTGGGTGTCGAAGCCCAGACCGCTCGCGGCCAGATAGAGGGCGTGCTCGGCCTGGGGCGCTTCCGTTTCTGGCGCTCCCTCGAATGTCAGGTAGTGGCCGTGGTTGTCACCCGGATCGCTGACGATCCACTTGCCGTTGCGGTCCTGAAAGGCTCCCTCGATGTAGGCGACTTCGTATTCTCCCGCTGGCCAGATCAGGGAATCATCCGGATCGGGGCTCATCTCGGCCGCGTCGAACCAGAGCAGATTGAACAGCGAGCGCACGTCCGGCGACAGGCGCACGCTGCGCACCGGCGGCGGTTCCGGCTCGGGCTCCGGCTGGGGATAGCTGGGCGCGGGATTGTTCGGGTCTTCTCTGTAGAAGGGATAGACCAGGTTGCCGTCCACCTGGCTCTGGATCACCCGGTAGGCGATATGCACCAGCAGCAGGTTGCCGTCGATGTTCAGCGGCCGGTCGTCGAAGCGCACCTCCGTGATGATCACCCGCTTTTCCCAGCGCTTGATGGCGTCGATCACGTAATGGCGCAGCAGGCCCTTGAGCACCTCGTCGTTCTGTTCGAACACCAGATCCTTCAGCCGGGAGCCAAACTCCGGATTCATGAAACGTTCGCCGATCCGGGTGCCGAGGATCTGCAGGATGCTTTCGCGGATATGCTCGTGCTCCCGCGAGGTGGCGGTCGAGATCTGGGTGCCGCCGGATACCGACTGAAACCGGAACGGGTAGCGCAATCCCTTGCCGAGGAAATCGTAGCTCATCAGGTACGCTCCTCGCAGTCGATGCCGCACTGTCCCGAGCAGCCATTTTCCGGTGCGTCGTCGTCGATAGGTTCTCCCTGGAACCGGATCACCAGATCCAGTCCGCTCTTGAGCCCCAGATGGATGGTGCCGTCCGCCTCGATCAACCCACCGTGGCCGGACTGGCCGCACTGGAATCCCTTGGCTCCGCCGGAGAGTAGACGGGCAGCGATGGTTTCGCCGATGCCCTCGATGCGGCCGATGCCGATGATGTCGATAGGTCCGGCCGGGTTGATCAGGGTGATGAAACGCTCCCGGTGATCGACGTCGAGGCGGATGCCCTCGGGCAGAACCACCGCGAAGCGTTCCGCGCCCATGGCGGTCGGCTCGATCCCGGCAGGCAGTCCGCTGATACCGGCTGCCTCCTGGGTCGAGCGCAGATAGGACTCGACCAGGGTGTAAAGGCGTCCCGGGGCGACCTCGGTGGCCGTGCCGGGTCCGGGGGTGATGACCTGCTGTTCTCCTCCGTCGATAACGCAGATGCGCTGGTCGTCCGTGGTCCGCAGGATCATGCCGTCGGGCAAGGTGAAGAGCCGGTTGCCATCCGGCAGATCCCGGGGTTCGGTGCCCACAGGCAGTTCGACAAAGGGATAAAAATCGGGCTCCGGCTCGATCTGGACCTGCTCCAGGTACTCCTGGGTCCTGGCCTGCTGGGCCTCAAGATAGGCCTGGGCCTGGCCACGCATCGCCTCCGAGGCGGCGTGACTGGCCTCCAGCAGCGTGCGGATGCCGGAAAGTTCTTCACGGATGCCGGACAGGTGATCGCAGAGCACCCGCAGCACATACTGCTGTTCGCCGGAATCGGTTTGTTCGATGGTGGCCTGCAAGTCGGCGGGTTCTTCGGAAATCATGGACAACCTCCATTACATGCCGACATTGGCTGGTTGGGATTGATAGCTCATGGCGTTGACCGGCGTCACTGTCCCGGTCGCACCGTCTATTTCGAACACGGTCCAGACCGTGCCCGGGGCGTTGGGAACGGTGAAGGTCTGCTCACGGCCATCGTTCAGGAACACTTTCACCGATGCTCCCGACTGCGCCAGGCCGGTGCTCGGATTGGCGTTGCGGTTGGTGTAGTCGTGGACCGCGTAGCGGTAGACACCGGGGATGAGCCGATGGATGGTGATGGTCTCCGGCCCGTAGGAACTGGTGTCGTCAACGTCCAATTCCGCCGCCTCGTTTTCGATGGTGTGGGAATAGAACACATGGAACCTGCCGCCGGATGGCGTCGGTCCGGTGAGATGGGAATCGAGGTCCCGGGGATTCAGGCCCCACTGCAACACGATGCGGGCGACCTGGCCGTCGAGCTCGGGCGAGAGAACGATCTGGATGTCGCCGGAGGTGTTGGGGTCGGCATTCACCCAGTCATGCCAGGCGATGTATCCCGGCGCGGTGACCTCCACGTAATATAACCCCTCGGGTACGGACAGCTCGAACCCACCATAGGCGTTGGCGAAGGTCTGGTACGCCGCCGGGCCGGTTTCCGAGCGGCGGAATTCGATCAGCGCGTTTCCGACACCGCTGGTATTGAGGGCGTTGACCACCATGCCGCTGAGGAAGACCGTGGCTCCGCTGGCAAAGTCCGGGTGGTCGGCGAACCAGGACGGATCGCGGACCTCCACCAGAACATGGCGGAGACTGTCCCGGGCCGAGGATCGCCAGACCATGAGCACGGCGTTGCCGATGGTCCAGCCGCAGCGAATGACACCGTCCGGCCCGATCTCCGCGACCTCCGGATTGCTGGTGGCAAAGACCGGAGCGTCCACGTCGCCGCGCAGGGAGAGCGGAATCCGTTGCTCGAACTCGCCAGCGGAGAGGCGGATGGAGCGAGGCTGTACCTCCCAGTGGCTGAAGGCTGCCGGGGCATCCGTCATGAAGGGACCTCCACCGGTGCGGAGACGCCGCCGCCATAGACCTCGACCTGAACGTGCCGCAGGCTGAGCCGCTCGGGTGAATCCCAGACCAGGATCATGGCCGCTCCGGGAACGAAGCCGCATTCGACATTGCCGTCTTCATCGACACTGGCCACGTCGGGATTGGACGATTCGAACACCGGCGCTTCGGGCAGACCACGGATCGAGAGCGGAATACGCTGAACGAATGGGGATCGCGAGACCCGGATCAGTTTCGGGAAAACATCCCAGTAGTGCGGTTCCTGCGGCTGTTCGAGATTGTTCATCGCGTCCCCCTCAGTTGTCGATGGTGTTGGGACTGCCAGTGACGATGATGGCTCCGCAGGCGGTGATGTCGCCGATGCGGGCGTTGGGCAATCCTTCGGTGATGGTGTCGAAGCTCCCGGTCACGATGGGCGTCACGCCATGCCCCGGGATGGGACAGACGTGCAGGTCCCCCATGCGGGCCACGGGCATGCCGTTGTCCAGCGTTCGGCTTGCCCCGGTGATGATGACGCCACCGTGGCTGCTGATGTCGCCGAGTCGCGCCTGGGAACTCATGGGTTCACTTTCAGCAGCAGATGGATCAGAAAGCCGACGAGTCCGCCGATGGTGCTGCCGATGGTCAACACCAGGCCGACGATCTTCCACATGGTCTCGGTCCCCATCTTGGAGCCGACCCTGGCATGCAGCCGGTCGATCTCCTCGGCGTGTCGGTGCAGATCGGAATAAATCGAGCGGACCAGCACCTCGACGTTTTCCTTGTCCGATTTCTTCTCGATTTCACGCTCGATCTTCTCGAGGCGGTCCTGGATTTCCCGGCGGTGACTTTCGAGGATGCTGCGGAATTCCTCCCGCCAATGATCGAAGGTCCGGGCCAGCAATTCCTCGCTGGCCGAAAGTCCGGAGGGCGTTGTTGTTCTTTCTCCCATGCGATGCTTCCCTTCAGGTGTTGATCAAGACGGTGTTCGTCGAGCGAATGATGATGTTTCCAGCCACCCCATCCATGAACACGAGGCTGCCGGACTTGTCGGTGGCGCTGATGCTCTCCTGGCCGGGCGCGGCGTTCATGCGCACCACCTGACCGGCCTTGTCAGTCAGCCGGATCTGTTCGGCGGCGGCGGTGGAATCGACGAGGATTTCCTGGGTGCCGTTGAGTCCCCAGATGTGAACCTTCTCCCGACCCTTGGTGGTATCGATGAGGATCTTCTGCCAGCGGGAGCGGCCCTTGTCGCACGAGAGGATGTGGACCTTCTCCTTGTCCTGCCAGGCTTCGAGGATCACCTGCTGGCGGCAGAGGTCGGTGAGCTGGATGCGGGCGCGGGAGCCGACGATCTGCGAGGCGATGTCGAGCTGGTCGCCTTTCTCAGCGTCCTTCGTGCCTCGGCGCAGAGCGTTGCCGCTCTGCATCTCCGGCTTCACCTTCCCTTCCATGGTGAGGATCTGTCCGGCGCGGTCGATGATCCGCAGCAGCTCGTCGCCGTCGCGGTCATCGGCCAGGATGGTGTGGCCGGTTTCGGTCTTGAGCAGGACCTTCAGGCGCGGGCAGTAATACGGCGGATGGTCGTGGTACTTCTTGTGTTCGAGATCGTCATGCCGGTTGACCTGATGCTCGACCTTGTCCTCGCAGTCATGGCACAAGGCATTCGCGCAGGTGCGCTTGGATTCCTCGGGCTGTTCGCCGGGATTGCTCTTGGCCAGCCAGACCCCGGTCCAGATCGGATACTGGACGACGCCGCCCTCGAACTCGGCCCAGACCGAGGCACCTTCCTCGGGGATCAGGAACATGCCGGTGTCGTCGTTGCCGCCGTAGGGGAAACAGGGAGCGGCCCATTCGGACCAGTTCTCCCGCCCGCTGCCGAGCACGGCGGGGATCTCCAGCCGGACCCGGCCGAGGCGTTCGGGATCGTTGTTGTCGCGCACGAAGGCCCGGTACTTGCCGTACCAGCGGTTGCGGTAGCGCTCCTCGGATTGACGGTCGCGGGTTTCAAGCATGCTCCGTCTCCCGTTTTCGACTGGTGTCCCAGGCCAGCCAGCCGCCAAGGCGAACCGCCCAATACATGACCTGTCTTTTCCACAGAGGCACGCCCAGGGCCGCCATCAGTTCGAGAAAGACGCGGTCGGCAGCAAGCCGCGAGACCTTGCCGGTGTGGTAGAGGTAGTCGTGAACGACGGCCGCCGGGGAATATCTCCCCCAGGGCGGCACCACGCGCCAGAACAGGCGCGGCACCGAGGCGAAGTCGGTCTCGAACCCGGCGGGCACTTCGATGATGCGGCCAGCGCCGGTACGGACACGGAACGGCTGAGTCAGCCTGGCGGTCATTCCATTGGGAAGTATCTCCACCCGAAGCGGCCCGGAGAGACCCAGCGCGGTGCCGGAAAACTGGGTCTTGGTTTCGGCGCTCATGACCGCCACCTCGCCTTGCCCGACTGGCGCACGTCGAGATGGACCCAGGAGGCATAGACGCCGATGCCGCCCTCGCGGAAGAGCGGAATTTCCTCGGCGATGACCGCCAGTTCCTCGGGCGAAACGCCTGCGGGACAGCTCACGTCGGCCGCCATGCCCAGCGTGTGGAAACTCTGCTCCGCGCCACCCACCGCCTTATTGTGCCGGTTGCAACGGAAGCCGCTGGTGATGGACAGCGGTTTGCCGATGTGGTCGCGCAAAGCCTGCAGGGCGTCGACCAGGTCGGGATGGACCGCAGCCGAATGGCCGCAGCAGTTCTTGCCCTTGCAGGCGAATTCCGAACGGTTGAAATTCTTGCTGAGATCACCCATTGCCGCCTCCTTGTGTGACCGCGCCGGAATCCGCGTCGATGGTCACCATGGCTGGCGGCTCGTTTTGCGGCGTGGGCGGGGCCTCCTTGTCGTTGGGTTTGCCCTGGGACTCGGCGGACTTGTCGCCCGCGCCCTTGCCGAGGGCGTTCTTCTTGAGTTTGAGTTCGCAGAGATAGCCAGCGCCGCTGATGCTGTGGCGCACCGAGTGGCAGTAATAGATGCCGGAAAACTTCCGTCCCACGCCCTTGATATCGACGTTCTTCTTGGCGCGTAGCTGGGGAATACCGATGGTGGCCGCATCCGCCTCGACCTGGCGCAGCTCGGCCTCGCGGAATTTGCCTTCGGCGCTGTCCTGGGCGGGCTCCTGGCGCGGCTCTTCGTGAAAGCCTTCGGAACGGTCGAAGCTGGGCACGATTTGCCCCGTCTCCTGTTCCTTGAAGCTGCCTTCGCCGGTGTTGCCGTCGACCAGATAAGTCTGCTTGCCCAGGGCCGTCCGCTCGGGGGTGGTGGCGTTGTTGGCCTTGTGCTCGACCACGTCCTTCTTGCGCGGGTCGACGCCGACCGTCTTGGTTTCGACACCCGCGCCCTTGGCTCCCTGGGATTGGGTGCTGGGGCGGAACGAGCGCAACAGGCCCTTGGTGTCGGTGAAATATTCGAGGGTCAGAAGCGGCGTCTGGTCGAGCTCGCGGGGGTGGAAATGGAGTTCGTCGTCCTGGATGTAGAAGACATAGCCGCTCATGCCGTCGCCATCGCGGTCGCGGGCCTTTTCCGCCAGCTCCTTGAGGAACTGGGCGTCCGAGATGTTGCTCTGGGTAACGCGGAGATGGGTTCCCTTGGTGGCCGTGACCACTGGCGTGAGGCCGTTGGCGGCGGCGATCTGTTCGGCGATTTCCGAATAGAGGATGCCTGGAGCGGGTTTCTGCCAGACTTTTTGGTTCTCCTTGCCCGCCAGTTTGAAGCCCTTGTCGTAGGCCTTGATGCGGATAGTTGGATCGCCGTTTTCCGGGAAGTCGTAATCGATGTCCTTGATGACCGCCTTCTTGCGCGGAGAGAGGTTCCCCACGTAGCCGAAGCGGGCCACGATCTCGTTGCCTTCCTGGAACAGCGGATCGTCGACGAACTGCAGGTTGCGGTCGGTCACCGACAGTTCGAGGACATCCAGCTCCTCCTCGTTGTCGGTGAATATGAACGAGGTGATCTCTTGGGTGATGTCCTTCGAGAGGTCTTGCCCCTCGATCTGAATCAGAAATGTCGGTTTGAAGGTATCCAGATCCATGCGTATCTCCGGCGGTTCGCAGTTCCCTGCTTACTTACCGGAAGGCATGGCGAGGTGTCGGAGGTCTCAGTCGAGCAGGCGCATCTGAACGTGTTCGCGGGAGGGAATTCGCAGCGCCAAGCCGGGCTCGAGCGCCAACGGGAAAAAGATGTCGTTGTAGTCGCAGATGATCCACCAGAGCCGGGCGTCACCCAGATAGCGGTGCGCGAGCAGATCCAGACGGTCGCCCTCAACCACGGTGTGCAGGCGGTCGTCATATCTCGGAGTAGTGTCGATCCGCTGGCGCATGCCGAGGGAGGTGCCGTCGCTGTCCCGGTAGAGAACGCAGCGGGCGTAGCGGGAATCACGGCTGATCATGAACGTACCTCCGACCAGTTGATGGAACGGTCCACGTATTCCTCGAGGACGATGTCCACCTCGGCCCGTTGCGGCAGCAGGTTGTCCCGGTCGAACAGGCCGAAGAACCGCGCCTTCACCTGACGGACGATGCAGGTCACGCCCGGGTAGAGATCGCCGAAAATCAGCAGTACGCGGTGCGGCGCGTTCTTGAGCATGGTTCCGGCGTGTTCCGGATATTGCAGCGAGCGGAGCCAGTCGACCTTCTGTTTCACCGGCCCCTTGAACAGCTCGACCTTGAAGGCGATCCGGCGCGGTTCCCCGGCGACGTATTGGTAGCGCGGGTGGCTCATACCGGGGATCTTGATCGTCGCGTAGTCGGTCGACTTCTCGTCGCTGATGGAGTTGGGGTTGTACTGGAATTCGAGCCGCTCCCCCGTGTCGGCGTCCACCAGATATCCCTTGATGGGTTGTTGATCCCAGGCCATTGCTTACATCTCGACGATCTCGAGGATCGGTTTGCCCAGTTGTCCGGCCCGGTCGAGTTCCCGCCGCATGCCGTTGGAAATGCCGTTGCCGGTGAACGCCCACACCTCGTCGCAACATTCCATGTAGGCCAGGCCGCAGGCGATGCCCGTCTCCCGCTGCTCGGGAACGCTGTCGTCGGTGAAGGTCGGATACAGCAGATGCGGCGCGAACGGCGCGTGACCGCTTCTCATGACCTGGCGGCAAAGTGCCTCGGCGACCTTGACGTTTCGGGCTATGTCGCCCGCGAACGGGCTGCAGACAAAGATGCGTTTCATCGGTTCTCTCAAAGGGTTTCGTAGTTTCTGATCTTCCGCTCCCGAAGATCCTTGTAGACGGCCTCGGCCACCTTCCGGCCATCGATGTTGGTGGTCACGCTGAGTTCCACCGGGCGGTCGGCCAAGCCATCGAGGCGCGAGAGCAAGGATTCCAGCAGTTCGCGCAGCCCCGGACCGGCTTCCTCTCCGCGCATGGGTGTCGCGGGAGCGGTGCGAGCCGGAGCGATCAACCGCTCGGAAGGCACCGTCTCGGCGAGTCCCGATTGCAGGGGCTTCGCTATCGGAGTCGGCGCGGTTGTCTTGGGCCGCTCGATCCCGGCCGGAGCCAGAGAGGCATCTCCGTTTTCCAGTGCCGGTTCCACCGCGAACGGCTGGATATAGCTCTTACTTACCGGCTCGACGGCCGCTGCGACGGTCTGCACGATGCCGTTCATCGGTTGCGGAGGCGGCGCGGCAGTGGCCATGACCGGCTGGAGCATCAGCATGGCGCTCAGGGCCTTGGGCACCAAGCGCTCGTCCAGACGCGGCACGAGACTGAGTACACTTTCGATGATGCGTTGCCCAATCGATTCGGCGGGCGGCTCGGTCCCGAGTGGTTGCTTCCGCTCGGCCACCTGCGGAATCGGGGGCTGGACTCCCAGCATGGCGCGAGCGGAGGAGAGCAAACCATTGGCGATCCCGGCGCTTCTATCCTTGATCGCCTGAATGCCCGCGCTCGCGCCGCTCGAAAGCCTCTGCCAGAGGGTTTGCCCCTCGGCACCGGCGTTGGTAAAGATTCGACCGACAGCGCCGGGAACGGCCGACAGTGTGGCAACGATCCGGTCGCGGATATTGACGGCTCCCGTGGCCAGCGCGTCCCAGGCATTGACCTGGGGCGGTTTGAGCGCCAGTACGGGCGTGTCGCCAAACAGGGATTGTTTGAGACCGCCGAAGATGGCACCGGCCTTGGCCGCGACGGTTTGAGCCCCGGAGGTCAACCCATCCCAGAGTTTTCCAGCCATGCGGAAGGGAGCCGAGGCGGCGTCCATGAGATTGCCGCCCGCCGTCTTGATCTGCTGCCAGGCTCCCGCAGCGGCTGTGAGAATCCCGCGAGCGGCGATGCCGAACACTTTCGCGGGCAGCGACTGGGTAAGGCTCATGCCGTCGGCGAGGGTCTTGAGCAGCGCGGAACCGGAGGCGGTCAGGCTGGCGAGCGGTCCCTCACGGGCATCGGAGAACGGCAGCAGATTGCGCAGCTTGCCCAAAGCGTTCTTGAGCATGGTGAAGGGATAGGTCACCGCCGACCAGATCCCTTCGCCAAGGGTGATCAGTAGCTTCTTGCCCGCCTCGAAAAAGGTGGTATCCCCGGCGAAGAAGGAGCGCACGGTGGCAAACAGATCCCGCAGGGTGCTGATGATCGGCAGATTCAGAATCGCTTGGCCGATCTGTCCGGCGGCGTCAGCCACCAGGCGTCCGATGGAGGTGAATATCCCGGAAATGAAATTCCAGACACCGACCACCACATCCCGCGCCCAGCGGAACGGGGTGGCAACAAAATCGTAGACCGCGCCGCCGATGGCCTTGAGACCGTCCAGCAGGGAAATGTCGCCGGTCAGCACCTGCCAGACCGCATAGACGATCTTTCCGGCGGCCACGAAGGCCTCGCCGATCATGCGCACGGGCAACAGGAACTTGTAGATAAACTTGGCCGCTCCGAACAGGGACCCGACGATGACCTTGCCGACCCAGACCACGCTGCGCACCACCACCGCCAGGGCTCGGACGATGAGCGACAGGTTCCAGGCCACGATCTTCAGGGCGAACGCCAACCCCTGCAGAAGCACACCGGCGACGGTGCCGATAACCGTGCCGAAGGTGCGCCAGGACGAGCCGTCGGTGGCGCTGGCGGCCACGCCGAAGATCTCCACCACCGAAAAGACCGCGCTGGCCAGCGCCGCATAGGCGCTCATCAGGGTGCGGACGGTCGGTTCGAGGATGGCGCGGATGCGACCAAAGGCATGGGAAAAAGCGCCCCACAATCCGGCCATGGCCTCACGAACGCGGTAATAGGCTTTGAAGACGGTGACCACGAAGCCCAGCAGACCGGCGGATTGGAGCTTCTGGGCCAGTTCGGCCGACATCTGTCCGACACCGCCGCTGAGCGAGCCCACAAGCTCCCTGATCCCCCGGAAGACCAGCGAGACCTTGTTCCAGGCCCCGGTGATGACGTCCTGGATGCCGCCGAAGTTGGTTTCCCAGGCGCGTTTGAGCAAATACAACGAGAGGATCACGCCCGCGATGATGGCGGTAACTGGCAGAAAATAGGTCGCGACCGCCGAACCCACTCCGGCGAGCGCGGCGCTGATGGCCACGAATCCGGCCTTGATGGCGGGCAGCATGAGTCCCACCATGCCTACGGCGGCTGTGACAGCTCCGGCCACGACCAGAATGGTGCCGAGGGCCATGGACAGCCCCAGGACCACCCGGGTCACGCCCGGCATTGATTTAGCCATGCGTTGCAGGAACAGAATGAAGCGGGAGATGCCGTTGATCACCGGCGTGACCACCGGTAGCAGAGTGCGTCCCAGGATTTCGCTGAGGTTGGCCATCTGCTGGCGCAGGAGCAGAAATCTGGCTCCGATGTCCTGGTTCATGGCGTCGGCCATCTGTTCGGTGACCGCCGTGCCGGTCTTCATGGCCCGGCCCACCGACTGGATATTGCCTTCGAGGCTCTCCATGCCCGCCGACATCTGTAGCAGGAACTTGACCGCCTCGTCGGAGCCGAAGGCCTTCTTCAGCTTCACCTGGGCGGCGGCGTTGGAGAGATCGGGGAACTGGCGCTTGATCTCCTGCAGGATGGGAACCACGCCCTTGAGACGGCCGCTGGTGTCGGTGAAGGACAGGCCAAGCTCGTCACCGGCCTCGGCCGCCTTCATGATGAACGCCTTGTACAGCGTGCCCGCCTCTGAGCCGGGCATGGTGGTCTGGAGCTGGCCGAGCACGGCGAGCTGCTCGTTCAGCGGAATATTGCTCGCGGCAGCCACCGCGCCGATGTTCTTGATGGCGTCGGCCATCTGGGTGCCGTTGGTCTTGAACGAGGCCACGGTCTGCGCCATGGCTCCGGAAAAGGCGGTCGCCCATTCCATGTCGTTCATGTCGGCCATGATGGGCTTGAAGATCCCGTAGGCCGTGGTGAAGGTGCCGACCATCTCCTGGGTGGTGGCCTTGGTCGCCTTGGCCGTCATGGCGGCCATGGAGGTGAAGACGCCCACCGCCTCGTCGCTGAGGTTGGACAGGGCCGATTTCACATCGTAGGTGGCAGTGATGAACGCCGCCTTGTCAGCACCGGACCACTGGTTGGTGAAGGATTCTGCGGCGTCCTCGATGGCCCGGAGGTCCTGCACGCCGAGGGACGCCAGCTCGCCCAGAGCCTTCTGGGTCGCGGCGGTGGAGGCGACCAGGGCGGCGGGCACTGCCATCAGGGCCAGTCCCGCCCCGAGCATCATGGTCCCTTGCTGGATGCGGTCCAGGTTGCGGGTCATCCGCTCGCTGGCATCCGCCACGGTGGAATCGAGGTCCATCATGGAGCCACGGATGCGCTGCGCGTTCTGCGAGAACGCATCCTTCATCGATACCACTATGCCCAGTCCGAGATCGCCGTTCATCTATCGCCGTTCCGTTTGCTCACGTTCAAAATCAAGCTGCCGCTCGAGGGCCTCGACGAACTGACGCCGGACCCTGAGCGGCAGCGAGCGGGTTTCCGACCAGCCCCAGTGCAGTCCGCCGTAAGCGAGAAAGAATGCGTCGCTTACAAGCGAACTCCGGGGAACAAAAAAGCCGGTTCGGCCTCCAGGCGGGTACGGATCTTGGTGCCGCAGCCATCGCATTCGGTCTCGACCGAGGTGTCGATTCCCGCGTCGACCCGCGACATCTCCTGCCGCAGCGCGTTGCGGTCGCGCATCGACATTTCCGCCAGGCTCTTCTTGGAGGGAGCCTTGCCGTCGATGTCGAGGACGCGGATGAGCATGGCCGAGGTGATGTTGGGCTCACGCAGGCTGGCCAGGCGCTTTTCCTTGTGGCCGTCGAGATATCCGAAGCGCACGGTTTTCTTCGAGCCGGGCAGCTTGAAGGCGAACTCCCGCTCCTCGCCGTAGGGGGTGACCTTGAGATCCTCGAGATTGATGGTCACAAAGTTGGTCATGCGGCAGGAGCTGTTCGGGCAGCTCAGCTCCAGCTCCACCTCGTCGCCGAGGGAAATCTGGCGCAGGCGGACCAGGGCGAACAGCCGGTCACCCGAGAGCAGGTTCATCACCTCGGCGAGATCGGGATCGGTCTTCTCGCCCAGCCGGACGAAACAGTTGCGGAGCACCTGGTTGATCGCCTCTCCGGAACGGATCAGGCGCTGGTTGGTGAGCAGTTCTTCCTCGGCCCCGGTCATTTCCCGAAGCTCGAGTTCAGTGCCGCTTGGCAGTTCAAAGCTGTACATGGTCGATCCTCCGGTTTAGGTCCAGTATTGGAAGCAGATGGTGAGCTTCTCGATGGTGTTCTCGGTGTTGCCGCCTTCGAGCTCGTCGTATTCGAGCGCCTTCACCCAGGCACCGTGCAGGGTCCAGCGGCGGGTCTCGTTGCCGGTGCGGTCGTAGCGGACAACGTCGATGTCGCGCATGTAGTCGGCCGGAAGACCGCCGGTGACGGCGTTCACGTCCACCTGTTTCTTGATCCATTCGCGGGCCGCCTCGTCGGAGCCGTCCTGCAGGTTGCCTTTCTCGAGGGTGATGTCCTCGAACTTGACCCGCCCTGCCACCTTTTGGTCGAACATCGAACCGGCCGGGGCAAAGGCCACTTCCTCGAATTCTGTTTTTGGCTCCTGTCCCTTGTGGAACAGGGCCACGTCGAAGCCATTTACCTCGATGGCGAATTGCCAGTTCTGGTAAAGGCTCTTGGGCATGTTTCCGCTTCTCATAGCCGTGTTCTCCCGTTAGATGATTTCTTTGAAGTCCGCGCCGGTGCTGGTCAGGATGAAGTTCAGCTCGATGAACTCCGCCGTCTTGGTCGGCTTGACGAACACGCGGGCCACCATTTCGTTGCGGTCGATGACCGCCGGGGTATTGGTCTCCTCGTCGCACTGGAATGCGAAGTCGTAGAGGCCACCCTTGTCCTTGATGTCCTGCAGGAAGGGGTTGATCAGGCGGCCGAGGGCACGCCAGGTCTGGGGATGGTTCGGCTCGAACACCACGAAGCGGGAGGATTCCGAGATGGCTTCCTCCATGAACATCATCAGACGGCGCACGTTGATGCGGTCCACGGCCGAGGGCTGGCTTTGCAGCGTCTTCTGGCCCCAGATGTTGATGCCGGTGTCGGGGAACACGGCGATGACGTTGACCCCTTCCGGATAGAGCACATCGCGCTCGCCACGGCTGGTCTTGTAGGCCAGGGAGAGCGTGTTGAAGATGCGGCCACGGTCGATACCGGCGGGCGCGTTCCAGACGTTGGTCTTCTGGTCGCTGCGGGCGATGCATCCCGCCACCGCGCCGCAGGGCGGCACCAGCTTCTTGCGCGAGTTGACCGGATCGCTGATCTCCAGCCAGGGGTAGTAGAGCGCCGCGTAGGAGGAGTTGAAGGCCGCGTGGCTGTACATCCCTTGTCCCTTGCGGAAGTCGACCGCTTCGAGCGGCTCCAGGTGCATGGGCGTGTCGGCGATGAACAGCAGATCCTTGCGCCCCTCGGCATAGGCGATTCCGGCGTTGATCACCGGCACTGTGGTGACGCCGGGGACCATCAGCAGGTTCAGGGCGTCGATCTCGTCAAAGCCATAGAGGCCGGTATGCTGCGAGGGATCGCCGATGAAGTCCGCATCGGCCAGATCGGTCAGACCATTGTCGCCGCCGCTGAGCGTGAACACGCCCAATGCCGGACGGTCGCTGGGCGTTCCCATTGCTGCGGCCAGATCCTGGACCAGGATGAAATCCGAGCGGTCGTTGATCGCCAGCTCCACATGGTTCGGCAGCGTCTCGTCCATGCTCAGATCCTTGAACACCTCGACCACATCGCCTTTGTGCCGGACCACCAGGTTGAAATGGTTGGCCGGATCGAGAGAACCGTCCTCGATGGAGATGGAGAGTCGGTCGCCCCAGACGCCTTCGTTCACGGCCTCGATCCGCAGGGCGTCGGCGGGCGTCGCCTCCCGGTTCTGCAGCACGATGGAAGATTTGAGCGCCGTCAGGGTGTCCCGGTCGGTGGAGTCGGTGAGATGGGCGATGCGGGTGACGTAGAGGACCGACCCGCCGTTGTCGAAAAACGCCCGTGCGGCGTAGGCCAGATAGCTTTCGTTGATATAGGAGCCGAAACGGTTGATAAACTGTTCCCAGCTCGTCACCAGCACAGGCTTGTTGATCGGGCCTTTCTCGGCCACTCCGACCATGGCAGCCGACGAGGTCGAGATCTGCTTCACATAGAAACTGAAGTCCGTTTCCCGGGTGTAAATCCCGGGCGATAGATAGGTCGGCATGGTTATTTCCTCCGCTTGCTGGTGGTCTTGGCCTCATCGGCTGCGGCGTCATCGGTTGCCGTGGGCTTTTCCGGTTCCGGTTCCGCGCCGCCGGTCAGGTCGGTGATGCGCACCAGGCCGCGTTTTCCGGCGGTCTTGATCTCGGCGGAGAGGTCCTTGCGGGCGATGCTCTTGCGTTCTCGCGGCCCGAGGTGAAGGGTTCCCTGGCCGGAGAGGTTGAACGTCAGGGGTTGGAACTGCAGGTTTCTGATCTCGATCACGGTTGTTCTCCTTTACGGTTGAATGGTTCGTTGCTCTGTCACGTCGCCGTGAAACTGGAAGGTCCGGTCCCGGATCAGCCGACCGTCGCGCAGGTCGCCGTCGTACACCGGGCAGGATTCGATGCGGATGCGTCCGGAGCTTTGCCGGAGGTTGGAGAGGTTCACCCGGGCCAGGCCGCCCAGAGGAACCAGTTCGGTAAGGTTCAGGCTGCCCTGGTCGACGATGGCGATCTCCGGGTGAAGCTGGAGGAACCGCGACACCGATTCGTGAAAACCGAGCAGTTCGGCCTCCCGATCCACGGTTACCACCAGATCGAAATCGAGGTGATAGAGCCGGGGAAACCGGCACTCCTCGAAACTCAGCTCCGCGACATTCTTCTCGAACAGGCGGCTCTGGCTGCGACGGAAACGGTCTTCCGTCAGCTTCGGCCCCTGGAGGATGACGCTGGGGGTGCGCTGGACCTCGAACAGGTCATCCGGGAACACCAGCACGGTGTCCGAGTGGATGGCCTGCTTGGCCAGGCGGATCAGGGTTTCTGTGACGGTCTGTATCGTGCTCAAAGGACGCCTCCGTTTTCTGCCTGGTTACTTACCGGAAGCGCTGGCGATGTGTCGGAGGCTCAAAGCGCGGAGCGGATCGCCTCGCGATAGTTCTGGAGGATCTGCTCGCGGTACTTATCCATCACCGGATGCAGAAAGGGTCTGGCGGGGATGATGATGGTCGCGCCGTTCGGATGTTTGATGGTGGCCCCGTACTCCATGACGGCACCGATGTTCACCATGTCTTCCCCGTCCTTGTTGACGGTGCCGCGCAGCAGGCCGACGAACGCCTTGTCGGCCATGATCTTCTGGGTGATGGCGTTGACGAGAAAGCCGGTGTCGATGAGCGCCTTGCTTGAGCCTTTGCGCAGGGTGGTGCTCTCGGCGAGTTTCACGAAGGCCTGTCCGCCCGGGGCCTGGGAGCGAATCCCCCGCTGGATCTCGCGCACCAGAAAAAGGGCGTTGCGGATCGTGGCCTGACGCAGGGCCGTGGCCAGGCGTGGCCCCATGCCGGTGGTCAGCTTGGCGCGGGCCTTGTCCCAGTCACCGGTCCGCCTAACGCCCATTGAGCTTCACCAGTTGCAGGTTCTTATGAGTGACGGTGCCGAAGAAGTGTTCTTCTTCCACACTCTGTATGCGATAGGTTTCCCTGTCTGCGGCCAGGCGGTCTTCACCCCGGACATCGGCATCCGGAAGGACACAGGCGAGCGCGTCGATCTTGCCGCTCAGCTCCTCCGGCGGGGTTTCGTTCAGTTCGAGGGGGATGACGGAGATTTCCGTGTATTCGGCATCGTCGGTGCCGTAGAGCCGCTCGCCGGGAACCACGCGCAAGATGCGTGCGGTCTGGCCCGAGGAGAGGATCAGCCGGGCGACATCGGCCACGGCTTCGGCGCGTTCCCGGTCATTCAACAACATCGAGATCGATCCCTTGTTCGTAGATGACCGGAGTGAGGCCGCTCGGGGTCAGGATGTAGGCTTCCTGGTCGAGCTGGGTGGCCGGACGCAGCTCGGTGAGCCGCTGGCGGTAGTCGGCGAGCAGATCGGCCTCGAGCTTGGCCCAGTGGCCGGGCTGGCCGGTTTTATCCACCCGCTTGTCGCCACTGGAAAAGGAGAAGGCGTTGGCGGTGGCCGAACGCATGACCTGGCAGGCGTGGATCTGCGCCATGATCACCAGGAGCTCGCGGACCTCGCCGGTGGGATCGGGGGTGATCTCTCCGGCCGTGACCGTCTGCGATTGGTCGAGGTCACGGCCGACCCGGAAAACGGCTTTCCGGACGCATCTCTCCAGAGTCTGGTCCTCGAAGAGAGATGCGCCCGGATCGGACAGGTCGAGCCGCAGGTCGGCGATCAGGTCACTCAGCAGCACCTTGCAGGCCCTCCAGACGGCTCTTGAGCGCGTCGATCACCGTGCGGCGTTTCTCTGTGTCCATGTAGCCTTTGAGGGTCTCAGGATTGGCCTCCTCGTTGACCCTGGAGATGGCGTCGGTGGCGGAGAGCTTGCTCAGGTCCACCGGTTCCGCGTCCTGGTCGGGCTCTGGAGGGGCGAGCGGTTCCTGCTTCGGTTTGTCGGCCATGGCCAGGCGGCCGTTCTTGAGCGCCGCCTGGATCTGCTTGGTGAGGCGTTCCACCTCGACCACCTGGCCGGGCTTGAGTTTCAGCCCGGCGTCGGGGATCACCAGAACGCCGGGACGGATGTTCTTGATTCGATTCATCTCACGTCACCTCCCGGATTACGGAACCAGTTTGACCTTGGCCATGATGTCAGGGCGGGTAATGCCCTGGCCGATTTCGGACCACACCAGCCAGCCGGTCTTGAAGCGGGTCTTCTGATCGATGGACTCCGTCTTCAGGTTTTCGCGCACCGGCATCTTTCCGACCTCTTCATCCGGGACGATGATGATCTCGTCCAGCGGCATGGAGGCGGTCAGCAGAATGCCGCCGGTGCCGTAGTTCTTGATGACACCCTTCTGGCGCAGCTCGAGCTTGGTCTGGGGATCGAGGTTCCAGCCGCGCATGTCGTTGAACCGGCGGCCGCGCATGACGATGTACTTCACCGACAGCTCCAGGTCCTCGATGATCGAGATGGCCTCGTTCAGCGCCTCTTCGGTGAGCAGGTCGCCGGTGACCTCGATGGTGTTGGTCGCCGGGATGGCCGAGGAGAGCACCGAGATGGTGCGGCGGTCCATCTCCTTGCGGATGGCGTCGGCGGCGCTGGTCTGGATGTCCATCAGCGTGCCGATGTTGCCGTTCTTGAGGACGGACACGTCCACCATCGGATTGGAGTGGATGCGGTTGGTGGGGAACTCGACTTCGTCCTTGCCCACCTCCTGCTCCTGGGCGTCGCCGTCCTTGCTGATCCAGTGGGCCTTGACGGTCGGTTTCTTCTGGTAAACCGGACGTTCGCCCTTGGGCAGCGTGTGCTTGGTGAGCAGCAGCGAGGAGATCTCCTTGCGCTTGATCTCCTGTTCGATGGGCGCGGCAATGGCGGCGGCAAGCGCCCGCATGCCTTCGGGCGACTCGAGAGCCTCGCTCATGAGCCGCGCCATGGTTTCCATGTACTCCTGGGAGTGGATCTTCAACTGATTGGTTTTCATGTGCGTTGGCTCCTTGGGTTAGACGAGTAGGCGGAATTTGAGGACGCCGCTCTGTACGGAAATGGCGTGGGCGACGACGTGCTCTCCGGCCGCGACGCCGTTGGTCAGACGACCGCCCGCCGAAACTTTTAGGTCGTCTCCGGCGACGACGGTCCCTTCGAAGGCGTCGGTCTCGTAGACGCCGCCGTCACAGTAGATGCCGGGCATTTCGCCACCGGCGTAGTCCTTGATCAGGATGCCGAAGGAGCGCTTGGTGGGATCGGTGTTGACGGCGAACAGGTCGTCGCCGACCATGCGGACCACCTGGCCAAGCTGGCCGTCGCCCTGGATGTGGCCGTCGCCATAGGCGAGGCTGCGGTGACACGGATTGATAAATGACATGGTGTTTCCTCCTTATGCGTTGATTTCCGAGTGTTCGGGAGAGTCCTCGCCGACACGGTTGCGGTAAGCGGCCATGAACCCGTCGCGCAGGCGGTCCTCGAGCGACACCTTGCGGTCGTCCACATCGTGGGGCCGGACACCGGCGTCGCTGCGCAGCGGGGTTTCCGTCGAGGCCTTGGCGGCGGGCTTGCCGCCCTGGTCGCTGTCGGCGGGTTTCTCTTCCTTGTCCTTGTCCGCTTTGGCCGACTTGGGCAGGCGTTCGTAAGCGGCCTCGGTGGCGGCGAAGGCTTCGTCGGACAGTTCGGCCAGGCGTTTCAGTTCGGCTTCCCGGTCCTCCTCGGAAGCGAAGGAGAGTCCCTGCTTCTCCAGCCGGGTGAGCAGCTTCTTGGCCCGGGAGCGGCAGGCGGCCGCCTTTTGTTCGGCTTCCAGTTCCTGGACTCGTTTCTGCAGCTCGGCGACCTGGGCCTTGAGCTGCCGGTTTTCCTTTTCCAGGTCGGTAACGCGAGCAGGATCGCCTTCCTGCTGGGCCGGTTTCTTCTTGGCCGCGTCAGATTCAGTCTTGGCGGCCTGGTCATCGGTGGGTTTGGTTTTGTCTTCCATCGTGGAATCTCCTTCGGGTTGGGATTGGTCGGGCTGGCTCTGAAGGGACGCCACCTGCAGAATCCTGGCGTTCTCGTCCGCGCCTTTGCGGTCGAGCAGTCCCAGTCCGGTGAAAGTGACGCCGTGCAGAATCTCGAAAACAGGTTGGCCATTGAAATCACGGCCCTTGAACTTGCGCAGGTGCGTGCAGTAATCGGCCTTGTTTTGGAAGCGCTTATGGCAGACCGAACATTCGCCTTCCTGGTAGTCGCACTCCATGGAGACCTGGGAGATGATCCCGCGCTTCATAAGCTTGTAGGCCAGCCTGGCGGCCGGGGTGTCGTGGACGTACAGCTCGCCGACGCATTCCACGCGGCCGCCGTTGTCGTCCTCCAGGTAGTCGGCGGCGACGATGCCACCGACGATGTCGTTGAACTCCTGCGAATGCTGCAGATCGACCTTCTTGTTCACGGCTGTCATGTGCCGACCGGACAACTCCTCGGCGGTGAAGTGGTCGCCGTTCTTGTTGGTCCCGGTGCGGCAGAGAACGAAGCTGAACTGGGGGTCGCCCGCCGAACCGACATCCATGGCCTCGGTCGCGAGGCGTTCACCATCGCCCAGCCGGATGTCCACGGGGATGCTGGTGTGGAAGTTCGCGGCGGCGGCCATCGGAAAGGGTTTCTCCTCCCGTTCGGCGCTGGCCTTGGCCCCGGGAGCGCAGACGAACAGACGCTCCTTGGCGTTGGAAGCCTCGCCGTGCTTGGAGGTGATGGCGTAGTGGTGATCCTTGGACTTCATCCGGCTCTGTTTGCCGAAGGAGCCGATGATCCGCTTCAGCTCCTGTTCGTTGGGATAGGCGTGATCGCGGTAGGAGATCAGCCAGTGCGGGATGTGCTTGGCATTGCCGAGGAAGGTCTGGAAAAACTCGCTGGCGTTGGCCTTGGTGACGGTCTTGTGGTCGGTCTCGTAATACTTGACCTTGGTGTCGGCCTTGATTTCGAGCCCTTCCCAATAGGTCATGAGCCCCTCCACGAAGTGGTAGGCCCGCTCGTAGTTGGTGGTCGAGAACTCGGTGGCGTAGGGCGGATCGAAGTAGGCCAGATCCGCCTTGGCTTTCGGCAGCAGATCGTTGATGTCCTGCCGGTATGCCTTGTTTTCCTTGTCGTTGTCGAAGACCAGGGCGTTGATGCGCTGCAGATTCTTGCGCAGACGATCCTTGAACTCGTCGGGGGTGTCCTGGCGGCGGCCATAATCGGTGGACGACGAGAAGTGGCCGAAGCCGCCCTTGCCGCTCATGCAGGTTTTGCCGAGGCCGAACAGGGCGATGTCTTTCTTGAAACCGGAGAGCTTGTCGCAGTTGGCGCGGATGGTGTCGATCAGCGCATGGACGCCCTTGGCGAAGAAGATGCCCTTGAAGTTGTCCTGAACGAAGCTGCCCGCCTTGGCGTTGTCGGCCAGGAGTGCCTCGATCTCGTCCTCGCTCAGGCGAACCGAGTTGTTCTCGATGATCGCCTTGGCGGCATGGTGGCAGTAGCGGAGCCGGTCGTTGGCGATGACCTGGAGGCCCTTGGTCTTGTACATGTAGGCCACGACCGCAGACCCCGAAAAGGCGTCGAGCACGGTGCCAACGCCTTCCGGGGTATGCTTCCAGATCCAGTCGACGAGCTTCTGCTTACTGCCGATGTAGTTGGTGATGTACTTGGGGCGCTTCTCGGGAGGGAGCTCTTCAGGAGCGGACTGTTCGGCGGCCTCGGTCCCGAGCGCATCGGGATCGAGAGTCAGCGCCGCATCGGCCTCCAGTAGAAACGCCAGCCTTTCCAGGTCTGTGGCGAACAGTTCCATCAACGTCTCCGGTCAGTTTGCTGTGCTCTCCGCGACCTGCGGGGAGCATTCAGCGGTTACTTACCGGAAGCGTCGGCGATGTGTCGGAGGGTGACGGCGAATTTCAGCGGGCGGGGTTCAGCCGGGCCAGAACGGCCTTTCCGCAGGCGTCGAGGGAGGGGTATTCGTCGCTCTCGGTGATCTCGGAAAAGACCCCGTCATAGGGGGAGCGGGACAGCCGGTGGTATTCGAGAAAATCCGCCGGAAGCGAGGTGGCCCCGGCCTCGACCAGACGGTTGACCACCCAGGCGGCCTCGTCCCTGCGGTCGGCAAGCCCGTTCGGCCCACGGTCGAGATAGTACATCTCCACATCCAGACCGGGACCCGGCCCCTGAACCCAGACGCCCACGGGCACGTATTCCGGGGCGGTGGCTTGCCGGTCTGCGATTATCGAGTCGAGCATATAGCGCAGTTTCATGACCAGTCCTCCGCGATCCGGAGATGTTCGGCTAGAAGCTGGGCGTCGATCCGGCGGAATCTTTCGGCGCTTTTCTGGCGGTAGGCGATCCAGCGTTGCCAGTCCGCCGCGAGCTCGGGCTCCGAGACCGGCTCGATCATTTCGACATGGTGAATCCGGCCCAGATCGTCGGTCAGCTCGACAATCAGCCAGCCTTCGGCCTCCTTGCCGTCATGTTCGGCCATCAGTGTGTCTTCGACCCGGACATCGACCACCTTGATGGTGTGGGCGTGCTGAAAGCCCTCGTCGTAACCGAGTGCCTTCCACAACAGCCAGAAATCGGTGTGCAGATGGTTTCCAGCGGTGTCGAAATGGGGAGCGATCCGGGTGACGGTGAAGCTGTCCACCAGGGCGTCCAGAAAGAGATCCCCGGATTCTCTGACGGTCATGCGACTGCCCCGGTTGTTGAACCAGTGCAGCGCTTCCTGCAGCCGTCGTTTCTCCTGTTCGATAAAGTCCTTTATGGTCATTGTTTGCGTTTGCTCCAGCTTTGCGGGGTATGGACAATGTCCTCCACCTTGCGCCCGTCGGGCAGTTTCTTGATGCCGCGCCGGGTGAAACTCTGGATGATCTCCCGACGTTCGTTGTCGCTTCTGGCCACGATGAACTCGACGTTGTCCAGCAGCGTCACCGAGTATTTGAAGATGGTTTCGTTGCCATGGCGCTGCGAGAACCGCTTCCAGTCGTCGATGCTGGCTCCCCGGTTGCGCTGCACGTAGTCGTCGATCACCTTGCCGTAGGCGTCATGGTCATAACTGATGGCGTCCATGCGCCGCAGCATCTGTTTCTTGAAATAGAGAGCCGGTGAGGCGTCGCTGGCCGGTTGCTTCTTGATCCGGGTGAAAAAATAGCTCGCGCCGCCGGTCTGCATGTCGGCCACCGGGGACATTCCGCCCGGAGCCACGCCCATGCGCATTTTCTCTACCGTGCTGACCATAGCTCCGTTGTTCTCCATGATCATGTCGATGAAGCCGGACATGCTCTCGCCGTTGGTCAGATCGTGGACCAGCGAATAGCCCTTCATCTGTTTTTCCAGGTCCTCCTCGGTGATGTCGAACCGGAACTGGTGCCGGTATCCGCCCTTGGCGTCGCGGTCCAGAAAGCCCGCCTGGTATTCGCCCAGCGGGTTGTATCCGGAAAGTTGGGTGATGTCCTGGACGCCCAGCTCCTTTTGCCAATAGCCGCGCAGGGCCTGAACACGCTCGGTGGTGCTGGCGTTGCGGTCGTCGAGCGATTTCTGCAGCCGTTTGTAATCAGCGCTCTTGTCGGTCTTGCGGATGTAGGCGAGCTTTTCGAGGTACATCTGCTCGGCGTTTTCCGCAGTGGCCACCCGTGTGTCGATGCCAAGCTGTTCGAGCTTTTCCAGCATCGCCTCGACCCGTCCGGGGGTGGCGTCGCCATCCAGGAACATTTCCAGCTCGCCGCGCTGGGCGTAGAGGTTGGTGTCCGACCAGGGGCGATAGCGGACCCGGGTGCCGTCCTCGAAGGTGACGGTGTACTGGTGTCCGTCCTGCATGCGGGAGTTGTGATTGAACAGCGTCCGGTTGTCGATGTCGTCGGCCTCGACGGTAATGGTGCCGGAACCGATCCTGCGCTTGATGTGGGTCACCTTGCCGCGTTCCACCTTGAACGGCGGTTTCTCCTTGGGTTTCTGCGCGTCGAGCTTGGGCAGGTACTGCTCGAATACGCCGTTGGTGGCCCGGTCCCAGTCGACGGACTCTTCGATCTCCTTGACCCATTTCAGATAATGGTCCGCCATCTCCTTGACCTTGGGGTCGGTGTTCTTTTGCAGGGTCTCCAGTTTCTTGCGCAGGCGCAGTGCCTTGTCGATCTTGGTCCGGTTGTACTTGCCGTCGCCCACGTGGAAATTGACGTTTTTGACGGCGTCCAGAATCGTCGGAAAGAAGCTGTCTTCGACCAGCGGTTGTCCCTTTTCCCCGACCGCCGTCTGCACATACCTGCGCAGCACCTCGTCGATGCGGCGGTCGGTGTCCGGCCGGATCTTCATCTTGACCACGGTTCGCTTCTTCCCTTTGAAACTCTCGGTGAAGATCAGCGCGTTCTGGTCCTCCACGTCGCCACTGTCGAAGGGCAGCGTCTTGCCCTGCCAGCCGAGTTTGCGGGCCTCTTCGACCAGGGTCTCTTCGGCGGAGGAGAGCAACTTTTTCTTCCCGGTGGCGGCGCTCAGCTTGTCGAAACGGAAGCCCCGATCCCCCAGCACATCGGCGTAATAGCCTTCGAAGTCCCGCCTGAGATTGTGTTTCCGCTCCAGGGCCAGATCGTAGAAATGCCGCATCCCGGCCGGGTCCTTGGAAAACCGTCCCTCGGCGTATGGCCGCAGCAGATCGAGGTAATCCTCGTCGGCGATCTTTTCGACTTCCTGGATGTAGCGAAGGGTCGCGTTCGGATCGACCCGTACCTTCCCTTCCTTGGCCCCCCGGAAGACCTTGTTGTAAAACGGCTCTTCCTCGCCGCAGACGCCGTTGGGGTGATAGTCGAACGAGAGCTTGTCCTGGCCCAGAAACTTGAATGCCTGGCCTTTGTCGATGCCGTAGACGCGACCGTCCCGGGCGCGGATGAATTGCTTGGAGTGTCCGTCGTGGTTGGCGATCAGCCAGTCGACCACATGCTCGCGCTGGATCTGCTCCAGTTCGATGGTGGTCAGATCCTGTGGCAGGATGTTGCGAAAATCGAAGTCGTCCCGCAGATCGGTACGCCATTTCTGGATGGAGCCGGTGCGGCCGTTCAATTGGATGGTGCGCACCTCGATGGAATGGGGGTCGATCAGGCGGCCGATCTTGTAGGCGGCTTCCTCTCCGAAGGCGATGAACTCATCATCCTTGCGGCCAATGGGCTTGAACAGCCATTTGTCGCCGTTTTCGTCGGTCCAGAACTCCTTTTCGTGTGCGCCGCCGACTGCGGCCTTGCCGGTTTTCTTGAATTTTGACGGCAGACCTTTCTGCTGCCACGCTGAATCGACTGTGGCGAACTCCGCGCCTTTCTTGCCGATCTTGGCCTCGGGCGGCTTGACCGGGCTCGGCTGTGGAGCCGGTTTCGGCGGCTCTTTCTTCGGCGTGGCGGGCTTGGCAGGAGCGGTTTTCTTCTTGCCTCCATGCTTTTCGGCCCAGGCCGCGTGCTTGGTGTCGATGCTGGCCTGAACCGCCTTGATTTTCGCCGGGTCGGTCTCGGTGAAGAGCGTGGTCAGCTCGTCTTTGTTGGCCCACTGCCAATACTGGACCTTGGTCTCCTTGGCGAGCGTCTTGAGCTCTGCCGATTTCAGTTTTCCGACCTGATCCTGGAAGAGCTGTTTTTTGAGGGCGATTTCCTTGCTGTGGGCCGCGAGCAGCTCCTGGGGCAGATCGGTGCCGCCGGAAACCGCCTGTTCCGCCTTGGCAATCGCGTCGAGGAAATCCTTATAGCCGGTCGGCGTGTCGGGAACGACCACGGCCTTGGCGGCGTCTTCGAGGGCCGTTTTCTGTTTCAGGATCAACTTCTGCTTGGCCTCGTCGACCGCCTTTTTCTTGACCGACTCGGCCATGTCGGCACCGGCCTTCTTCTGTAGCGCTTCGACGAGCTGCTGTTTGTTCTTGAGGATGCCGATGCCGTGCTTCTGTTTGGCCGCCGCGAGTTCCTTGCCCATCAGGCCGCTGTGATCCACGCCGGGCTCCAGCTTGTCGAGCAGCTCGATGGTCTCCTGTTTGGTCATGTTGAGAGAGATGCCGTTCTCCTTCGCCATCTCCTTGAGCTGCTGGGCGGTCATGCCTTCCAGCCCCTCGGCGGGCGGGATCTTCGCCATCTGGGCGGCGAGCAGCTTGGCCTGTTTGAGTTCCGCCTGCTTCAGTCCCAGCAGCTCGACCAGTTCTTCCTTGGTCCGCAGCAGACCGATCTTGTGTTCCTTGAGCTTGGCGCTGAGCGCCGCTCCGGCCAGGTCACCGTGATCGATCCCCGGTTCGGCCAGATCGAGCAGCTTGATGAAATCGGCCTTGGTCCGGGCAATGGCCACGCCGTTCTGTTTCGCCAGGGTCTGGAGCTGTTTGACCGTCAGCGAACCGAGGTCGGCGATGTCGCCGGTTTCAAAGGCGCTCTTGAGCTTGGCGTTCTCCTTGGCCTGGGCGGCGGCCATGCCTTCCAGCACATGGGGCGGTAGAATGCAGGCGTCCCCCTGCGATGCCTGGGCGGCGGCCTTGGTTGCCATCTCGCTACCGCAGACGGTCATCGGCCAGGCCACGATGTTGGTACAGCGGCAGTGCGGATGCGCGGGTTGCTGGGGGAACTTGTCGATGGGAAAGGTCTTGCCGTCCAGGCCGCCGCAGACCGGGCACATGCGCTCATCCTCCATGGCCAGCCATTCCAGTTTCTGGATGCCGACCCGCTCGTGGAATTTGAGCCTGCCCATGTTGTGGGCGCGGAGGACCTCGGTGCGGGCGATCATCTCCATGCGGTACTGAGCCTTGCTGAACACCCGGCTTCCGGCCTGGCGAAAGGAGTCCTTGTCGATGATCACCTTGCCCATATCCCGGACGATGTCGTCGGCTCCCTTACCCGTGGCGACGCCGTTCAGGATGGTGCGCTTGATGCCGTCTGCGAGTTCGCGGTGAACGTCACCGGCGAGTGTGAGGTTGTACTGCACCATGAAGTCGAGGGCATTGGTGTCGACGATGGTGAACACCTTAGTGGCCAGCTTGTCGATGCCTTCTGGTTTGAGGTCGGCGTAGAACGGCAGCGCCGCGTCGGCGAGTTCGCCGATTCCCTGCTGGATGCCGAGCTTGAAGGAGTCCTTGGTTGTCTTGCGAAAGACCAGGGTCTGCTCCCGCTTGAGCCGTTTCATGGTGTCGTCGAGTTCGAGCTGGAGCTTTTCCAGCCCTTTGAGGGCGGCGAGCTTGTTGTCCGGCAGGGAGCCGAGGGAGCGGTACTGGAGGATGGCGCGGGCGACCTCGTCTTCGGCCTGTTTGAGCGCCTGGGTGAGCTGGGCCGTGACCTGGTCGTTGTAGCGGTTGCGGGCCGTCAGACTCTTCAGTGTGGCCGCTTGGATGCGCTGCTTGAGGTCCGACGGCATCAGCGGGGCTCCCGGCGGTCGATGAAACGACAGGCCGGGGCGTCGAAGGTGCGCTCGCTGTTGTGGACCCGGCAGTGGTTGGTGTCAGCAATGAAGTGGCTGCACTCGTCGCACACGGCAGCAATGCCGGTGGACTCCAGGTCGCCCGACCAGACTAATGCCGCCTCCGCCGTGGGTTCATCGTCCTCGGCCGGAATCCCGAGCATCTTCCGAGCACGAGGCACGCTGAGGATGCCGGAGACGACCATATCCACCACCGGCTTCACCTGTTTCTCGTCCATCAGGTCGATCTGTTTGCGTTCGGTCTCGCGGTTGGCGGCCTCGATGTCCGGGTCCAGGTCCATCTTGAGCTGGAGGCTGGAGCGGCTGATGAGTTTGCGGTCGTAGAGTTCGATGAGGAGCTTCTTGAAATCGACCGCGTCGCTGGGGTCGAGGTCGTTGAAGATGAACTGGATGCTCTTGTCGCCGTGGCCGTTAAGTTCCATCCAGTCGTCGAACACCCAGTCGAGGAGCTTGCGAGCGGCCTGTTTGATCTCGCGGATCATGACCATCATCTTCTGCATGCTCACCGAGGCGGTGGCGAAGTTCGGACCGTCGCCGGTCACCAGCGAGCGTGACAGCCCCAAGGCCACCACGATGTCTTCCTTCACCTCCTTGACCTTGTCCTCGACGTTGAGGACCTGGCCGTCGGTGCCGTGGGTTTCGACGTTGACGTAGAACGGGACCACCAGGCCGCTTTTCATGTCCATCTTGTTGACCATGTCGCGGACCTGTTCGAGCATCCGCTGGTCCGGCATCACCATCTTCTGGCCGAACGCGCCACCCACCTTGAGCAGGCGGAACGGCGTGGCCCAGCGCTTGGCGATGGCCTGTTCGGCCCGGCGGTAGTCGCGCAGCAGTTCGATGGCTTGAAAGGCGGGAAGCACGAGGGAGTTGCCTCGGGGCGAGAAGGCCGGTGCGTCCCATTTGAGGTGGACCACCTGCTCGACGGGCAGCGGAATGGATTCGCCGCCGCCGGGTGTGTCCTCGGGAAATTGCCGGGCCTCGATCAGCTCGCCCTGGGCGTATTTGACCTTGACCGAAACCGGGTTGACGCAGACCAGCTCCTCGATGTCCTGGCCGGACTTGGTGAAGCGTTTGAAGCCGATGGCGTCGCCTTTCACCAGGAGCTGAAGAACCATGTCCTTGATGAACTGCGAGATGTTCAGCCGCCAGGCGGCCTCCAGGGCCTGCTCCTTGAGGGTCTCGTCGTCGCTGGTGATCTTGATCTCGTCGCCCACGGCGAAGGTGCGCCAGGAGTTGACGCAGTTCTTCACCAGCGGCTCCTCGACATAGTATTCCCATGCCTTGCGGGCGCGTTCTTCCCAGGTGGCAGGAATCGCCTCGGCGGCGTTGACCTTGCTGAAGGCTGCCGAGTCGAGCGCGGCCGCAGCGGCCAGCGGCGCGATGACAAAGCCGGTGGTGTCCAGGCTTTCGGGTTGTTCGTCCTGATGGGCGGTGCTTTCCACGTGATCCTCTCGGTAGTTTCGGCCATGACAGCCGCACATCCGGCCCGTGTGGGCCGAATCCGGCTCGATGCCTGTTACTTACCGGAGCGGGGTGGAAAGCGTCGGAGGATGCGGTCAGATGAAGACCGGATTGGTGAGCACCGGCTTGAGCGAGACCACCTCTTCGCCGACCGGGTCGAGGTTGCCTTCCTCCCGGATCAGCATGGCGCAGCGCACCGCGTCGATGATGTGGTCGTTGCCCTTGGAATAGATGATCTTGCCGTCCCGCAGGGTGTAGGTGTGGGTGGTGAACTGGTCTTCCACCTCCAGATCGTCCGAGGGGAAAATGAGCTGCTTGCGCTGCAGGGCTCCGTTGATGAGGCTGGTCATCAGCTCCTTGGTCCGCTTCTTGACTTCCTTGCCGTCGCGGACCGCCAGCCGGGTCATGCCGCCGAAGTCGTATCCCTTGAGCCTGCCTTCCAGCTCCAGCCCTTTGTACTTGTCCAGGGTGAGCAGCTCCTGGACCACGGCCAGGCCGTTGCCGCCGTTGTCCACGCCGATGCCCGCCGGGGTGTAGTAACGCTCCAGCAGCGCGATGATCTGGGCGATGTGCGGGTAGGAAACGTGTTCGAGATGAACGCGCAGGATCATCTTCAGCAGCGTCCGCTCGCCGATCTCCAACTCCTGGAATACGACGATCTCGGTGGGATCGTTGGTGTAGCCCAGGTCGCCGCCGACCCAGAACTGACCGCTGCGGGGCGTGAGGTTGAGCAGCATCTCCAGCCGGTCGTGGGCCGCTTCCTCGGTGTCGCAGTCGCGCATCTCGGAATCGGTGATGACGATCTTCTGGTACTCCAGCAGATCCTGCCGACAGAGGTTGAACTGCTCGACATTGAAGGCCCCATAGGATGGCTTACCGTGTTCACCGGCCACCTCGTGCTGCCAACCGGAGCTGTCACGGCCGCCGTAGAACTCCAGCAATTCGGCCTCGCGATCCTCGGTCCACAGGGGATTGAGCCAAGACGGCCAGCGGAACACATGGAACTGATCCGATGAGGTGAGCCGGTAATAGGTGGTGTCGCGCAGGCCGTTGGGCGTTGAGTAGATGCGTAGCGTCCCCCCGGCCTTGAGGCACTGGCGCAGCGCCTTCCAGGCCCGTTCGGTCAGCCAGGCTCCTTCATCGACCCAGACGCGGCCCACGTGCAAGGACCGGAAGGCGTCGCCATAGGCCCCGGCCGGGCGGAAATAGAGCACCGAACCGTTGGTGAACTCCAGCCGGAAGTAGGGTTTGCGGTGGATCTTGGGCTTGCCGTACTTGGTCAGGGCGATGCTGTTCATCAGATCCGGGTTGGTGTCGAGCTGGAACTCGATCTCTTCGATGATGGTATCGAGGTGCCCCTGGTGCGGAGCCGCGATGAGGCCCTGGCCGCCCCGGGTGGTAAAGGCGTAATGGAGCGCGTCGGTCGAGAGCACGATGGACTTGCCCACGTCCCGGCCGTCGAGGTGGATGATGTTCTTGGCCGGGCAGCGCAGGTCCTCCACCTGATGCGGCCAATAGTCGCGGCCTGAGCCATCCCGGTTGTAGAGGTAGGCTTGCCCCCACAACACGGGATCGCTCAGGGTCGCCGCAAGTTTGCGCTCCTTGTCGGTTACCGCCATCAGTGCATTCCCGTCCTCAAGGCGCTGCCGAGGATGGTGCCCACCAGTTCCGTCAGGATCTGCTGCACGGCCAGAGTGTTCTTCCTGTCGTGGACAGCCTCCTGAATGTCGATGATGGCCTGGTCCAACTCCGCCCAAGCCCGGTACTGCTGCTGGGCCGCTTCCAGACGGCCGAGGGCGTTCTCAATCCGTCCCGCCGCCAGCTCGGTGCCGATTTCGACCAGGGCCTCACCGGCCTGGCGAACGGCATCGCTGTTCTCCTGAAGAATCTCTTTCATTGGCCTGCCTCCTGGTTCGCGCCGTTGGCCCACTGGTCAAGGGCGTCCACGGCGGTCTGCAGGCGCAGACCGACTCCGGTCAGGCGCTCGGCGTCCGGGTGGCCGACCTCGCGCAGCGCCTTGTTGGCCTCGGTCACGTACCCGGGCGTGTGGCGGTTGACGGTGGCCACCGCCGACTGGATCTGGGCAGGTGGCCGGTAGGTGGCGCAGCCGGTCATGATCCCGGCCAGCGCCAGCGGAATGGTCCATTCGAGGGTCTTCTTCAACATGTTGATCTCCTTTGGGTTATGGGTTTGGGGCACATGCAGAAAGATCTCTGCAAACACTTGATTTCCAACGAAATAGAAGCGTCATTGGATGTGACGCGGGATGGTCCCGCATCCACGAAAACTGGAACCGGAGGCAGGCCATGACCTACGACAGAAACCGCCAGCAGGCACTCAAGGCGTACCGAGAAAAGCAGGAGAACATCGCCCGGCTGATCGAGGGCATTCGCGGCAAGCTCGAAACGGACGCGAAGCAGCCGGACATCAACTGGGCGAGCGTTGGCTCCCTCGGCCACGTCGAGGAACTGCTGCGGGAGCTGGACGAGTTCCTGTCCTGAACACACCGAGCCACCGACAAAGGAGACATTGACATGAGCGAATGCACCGTGCATCAAGCCGCCGAGGCTTTCATCGGCCACCTGCGGGAATCCGGAAAGAAAGAGCGGACCCTCTACACCTACCGGAAGGACCTCGATGTAGTGGAGGCCTTCTTCGGCGCGGATCGCCAGCTCGCAGAGATCCGGCTTCCCCAGGTCGGCAAGTTCTACAAGTCCGACCTGCTGCTCAAACTCCCCGACGGCAAGGAGCGAGCCGAACGCACCGTCGCCAAGACCGTCCGGGTGTTCCGCATGATGATGGTATGGGCCATGGAATCTGGGCGCATCGAGGAGCTGCCGCTGCCCAAGAGCACACCCATGGGCCACAGCCGGGTGAAGGAGTCCAGCGATGAGCAACCGAACGGCTGACCTCGACCTGACGGGCGCGACAGAGGCGTTCTGTGCCCGCCTGTCGGCCGAAGGTCGCTCCCCTGCGACCATAGCCGCATACCGCCGAGACCTCGCCCTGGTGGCCCGCGTTGCCGATGAGCTGGCCCCGGGCATCGTCTGCCGGGAAGTCACGGCCGGGCTCCTCGACCAGGTGTTTTCCGCCGGGGCGGTCACCGAGAGTGAGCGAGGCCCACGCTCGGCGGCCTCGCTCCATCGGATGAAGGCGGCGGTGCGGGCGTTTTTCGCCTGGGCCGCCGAGGCGGGCGTGGTCGATGACAATCCGGCCCGGTCCATCCGCATGCATCGGCTGCCGAGAAAGCTGCCGGTCTTCCTGACCACCGCCGAAAAGAAACGTCTGCTCAAGGAGCTCAAAGGACGGACCGACTTCTCCGCGCTGCGCGACCGCGCCATGATCGAGGTGCTGCTGGGCACCGGGATCAGGCTTGGCGAGCTGGCCGCGCTCGACATGGATGACATCGACCTCGACGCCAAGCATCTGCGGGTGCGGGCCAAGGGGAATGTGCCGCAGGTCAAGTTCATCAAGACCGACCTCCGCACATTGCTGCGCCGTTACCTGGCCGAGCGCCGTCGACACGGCCGCCCGGAAATGGAAGCCTTGTTCCTGTCGAACCGGGACGGCAGACTCTGCCAGCGGCAGATAGCCAACCGGCTCGCCCACTGGCTGCGGAAGGCCGGGATCGAAAAGGAACTGACGCCGCACGGGCTGCGGCATACCTTCGCCACCCACCTCTACGGCGCGACCAATGACCTGCTCGTGGTGCAGCGGGCCTTGGGGCACCGGGACGTGTCCACCACCCAGATCTACACCCACCTCGTGGACGGCCAGCTTGAGGAAGCCCTCGAACGACTCTGATCCTTCCGAACCCGACGATGGGAGCGGCCTCGGCTGCTCCTGTTTTCGTTGGGCGAGACAGTGTCGAAGACAGTGAATGACAGTGCCCGCAAAAGAACACATCCGCCGATGATGATTGATCATGACGATGGTTCTTAGTCTCCCAGGCGGAGCGGGAAATATCGATTGACCGGAATTTCTCCTTCGCTGTCTGTCGGCCGCACATCGCTATAACTGCTTGGCTTATGCGCTCCAGTCGCGGAACACACATGGCAATATCTGCTTGGCATGTGCGAGGGCCGCTGCCGATGTAATGGCTGTTTGCGGGGCTTGGCCGGTTCTGCCTGGGGCTGGATATGCCAATATTTACTTGGGTTGTGTGAGAGAGCCCCGGCGTGAACATGCCGATATCTACTTGGCTTATGCGGTTCGGCTTATGCGCACACATCCCAAGCGGATATCGAGAGCTGCAGGAGGAGGTCGAGGAGTGGAAATGATGATCGGCAGCCGGAGAATGCCGATTCCGAAAGTGCAAGGAACACGTCTTATCCGCAATTCCTGGTGAAGCTGTCTGCCGCAAGTCGCCGTGTGCCGGGGTCATCGGAAAGGCCCTCCATGGTGTTATCCGCAATTCTTTCCGCGTTTCTTGCGGCCGGAGGGTTTCGCGCCCGGGGCGTTTGCGGCCTCGGCCACCTTCTCGAGCAGCGCCGCCGCCCATTCCGCCGGAGAGGTCTGCGGGCCTTTCGGCTCCTCACCCTCGCGGGCGATCTTGGTGGTTTTGAGGTCCTTCATGTGGCAGCGGATCATCCGGTCGAGCTTTTCGGCGGCGTCCGTGTTCCCCTCGATCTGGGCGCGGACCAGCTTCACCGAGTAGACGCCCACCAGCTCCACCTGCAGGAAGTCGCTGGACTTGTTGAACTCGAAGTCCTGGTTGAGGCGGTCGATGATCGCGTCGAACATGACCTTCTCTTCCGGCGTCAGGCAGCGGTCGGCAAAGATGCCGTGACGCAGCCGGTTCTGATTGCCCTCGGGCGCACCAGGCCCGCGCCGGGGCGGTTCGGTCTTGCCCTCGTTGCGGTGCCAGCGGTCCAGCGTCTCTTTGTCCGGTTTGTTCAGTGCCACGTGGAAATCCTGCCGAATATTGTTTTCCCAAGCCGGGATGCGGGGCGGGAGGCCGATTTAGCCTCCAAACGCGCTCCCGCCGGTTCAGGGGTTACTTACCGGAAGCGGCGCTCAACTGTCGGTCCCGATCCTGTTTTCGTTCGGCGGCGATGATCTGGTTGACCCGGCGGGTGGTCACACCGGCGAGGTTGGAGATCTCCTGGCTGCTGATCCCCTGCAGATGAAGGGCAAGCACCAGGTCACGGCGTTCCTGGTAGAAGCGGCTCGGTGCAGGGACCCAGAGAATTCCGGTGTAGTGCTTCTGAACCTGCTCGAAGAGTTCCTCGGGCAAGACATCCTTGGCGTTGGCGTAGCGTTTCTTTTTCTTCACGGCTCAATCCTCCACTTTCTTCATCCACGGCTGCGGCACGTCCGGGTTGTAGAACCGCAGCGTGCTGGGACGCCCGGACTTCGGCCCGTGGACAATTTCGATAAAACGCTCGGTGACCTCGCCAATCTCCTGATCGCCATCGACGAAACAGACCAGGCCGTAGTCCTCGCCGCAGGGAAACCGAAACCGGCCCTGGTTCTGATAGAGGCGTGCCTCGGACCAGCTCTTGGCCATGGCCTCCTCACGGATGGCGTCGACCTTGGCGACAGCCTGGGAAGTTACCGGCTGCTTACATTTCCAAGCTTGGTTCCCGGGATAAATCCAGTCCTTTCTGGGAACTTCGACGGGTTTCTCCTGGGGTTCGGGACGAAGCGCGGGTGGCCGGTAGTTCTTCGGGGAAAAGGAATGCAGGACCTCCTGCAGGCTTTCCTTGCCGAACTCCCGGATGGCCAGCTCCTGCAGGGCGTTGAATCGCTGCCGCAGCGTGTTCCAGGCATCCTCGGGGAGCTTTCCGGCCTTGTGCGCGGCTTGGGCCGTGACCATGCGGGAACGCAGCCAGGCAAAGTATTCAGGCGAAAGCAGACGAAAAACCTTGCCGTTCTGCTCGATGTCGATCTCACCCGTCCGGACCCAGGCGAACTTCCTGATTTCAAGATCGGTGGTGACGAAAAGGGACTGGCAGTGTTCCGAGGTCTCGGAAACGGCGAGACTGGCTTGGCTGTCGGCTTTGGGGGCATCCGTGCCGAGGTGACGGATCATGGTGGTCAGCAAGCTCATGGCAATTCTCCGGAAACGTTGGTAGTCATCGTTTCCAGTTACTTACCGGAGCCCCTGAGCGAGTGACGGAGCTGTAGAAAGGGGTTTCTACGTCTCCGCCCCTTTCTACGGTACCTTTCTACAAGCAAAAACAGACTTGTAATCAATAGGTTATGATTATGATGGTAGAAAGTGTAGAAAGGTTATGGAGGTTACTTGCCGCACGGGGATTTTTCCCGTGAGCCAGCACCGAGGTCATGGGGCTGAAAAATTCATGAGTCAGGGGAAGTGACCCCGGAAACCTTTCTACCCTTTCTACGCTTCCGATGAAAACCGATTGAAACCAATGGGTTGCTGCGTAGAAAGTGGTTCCCGGGACATTCTACAGCGTAGAAAGGTCTTTCTACCGGAGGCTGTGCATCCTCCGCCGGATTCCGACGCCTCTGTAACTGTATTTCGTAAAAAATGCCTGTTTGTAATCATATTTTGAGTTGCAAATACGTTTTTTGAGGACCACCCCCCATTTTGACCCCTCACCCAGGCATCCCAAACAATTTTCTTGAAAACTGCTGATAATGTAACTATATTTTTAACTCAAAGGCTCATAGTAATCATTTTTTGAGAAACGTAACGATTTTTTGAGGTGTGATGACATTGGACACGACACAGAACCGGCTGGCAGGCTATGCGTTTCTGATAGAGCAATTCGACTTGAGAGCTTTGCCGAACTGGCACACGTCCTCAGTCAGCCCGACGGGGACGCTGCGCTCTACTATTCAGGATGGGCAGGTGGAATCCGTCTACCCCCAGTCCTATTGGCCCGGAGACGGGACGGGAGACCATCTGGAGTTCGCCCTCAAGTACGACGGCGTGAACCTTGGCATCCTGTCGGCCCTTTTCGACGTGGTCCCAGCAGACGAGATAGCGGCCTGGATCAGCTCGAAACCGACCGGGAAATACGCCCGCAGGATCTGGTTCCTGTATGAATTCCTGACCGGGCGGGAACTCCCGCTGCCGGATTTGACCAAGGGGAATTACATCGAGCTGCTCGAGCCGGACCGTTACTACACCGCAGCGCCCGGCCGTCGCATGCAGCGTCAGAGAGTCATCGACAATCTGCTTGGCGGGAATGATTTCTGTCCCATCATCCGGCGCACCGAAAAGCTCGCCGCCATGGAAGGAATCGACCTGCAGAAACGGTGCGAAGAGGTCGTGACCTCCTATCCACCGGAGCTTCTCAGACGGGCACTAAGCTACCTGTATAACAAAGAGACCAAGTCCTCATTCGAGATCGAACACATCAAGCCGAGCGCCTCCCGGATAGAGAAATTCATCGGCTTGCTGGAGATGGCCGAGCACAAGGACTTTTGCGAGAAGCCTCTCCTGATCGACGTGCAGAACCGCATCGTCGATCCCCGATTTCGAGACACGGACTACCGGGCCAACCAGAACTACGTCGGTCAAACTATTTCCTATCAGAAGCAGCTCGTTCACTATGTCTGCCCGAAGCCCGACGACCTCCCGGAACTGATGGCGGGACTACTCGCTGCCCATCAAGTGATGAAGGAGGGCGCGGTCCCCACCATTATCCATGCCGCCGCCATCTCCTACGGATTCGTCTTCATGCATCCCTTTGAGGACGGCAACGGCCGTATTCACCGGTTTCTCATTCACAATATCCTGTTTCTGCGCGGCGAGATCCCGAAAGGGCTCATGTTCCCGGTCTCCGCCGCCATGCTGAAAAATCCGGCGCTTTACGATCACTCCCTGGAGGCGTTCTCAAACCCGCTGATGCGGCTGGTTGAATACGACTTGGACGATCTCGGCCAGATGACCGTGCCGGATGAGACCGGACCTCTGTACAGGTACATCGACATGACCGCTCAGGCGGAGGCGTTGTATGATTTCGTCAAGCTCACCATCGAGCACGAACTGGTGGAAGAACTCGATTTTCTGGCGAGTTACGACAAGACCAAGCAGGCCATTCAGGAGATCGTGGACATGCCTGACCGCCTCATTGATCTTTTTATCCAGCTCTGCCTGCAAAACAATGGTCGCCTTTCGGCGAGAAAGAGGGAATCGCATTTCGGGTTTCTGACCGATGACGAGTTGGCCGACATGGAAAATGCCGTCCGGGAAGGATACGCGAGGGACTGAGCTTCAAAGCAATGGGGGTGTGAAATGAAGAAAATCGATCAAAACGAGCAGAGCAAACACACTGTTGCACTCCAAGAAATTCTGGTCCTTGGCGAACGCCAGATCAAGGATGGCAAGGTTCAGCCAGCCGCAGAAATGATTAAGCGACTACGGGAGCGGCGGGCGACAACCTGAAGAGGAAAAGCATCATTTGCCCCTCTTCCCGGGTCATTCAATGCGGCGGATCGTGTAGAGTTTTGTGCCGTATCGCTTCTGGCCTATTTCAATCTCGAACCCTGCCCCCCGGATGGTCTCCAGATCATTCACCAGCCGCTGTGCGAATTGCCGGGATGAGTCCATCTCGAAACGCAGACCGAAATCCCGAGCGACTCGCTTGAGGGCCACGAACAGGTCCCGGGAAAGAACCTCCCGTAAACTTCCATCGTCTTCAAAGCGGATCTGATACCGCTGGACGAACTCCTGAACCGGGTCCGTCCGGCGGTCTCCGTAAACATCATGCGCATTGGTTTCGGTCGCGGTGCGCCATGCGTTGAACAGGGTCGCCAGCGCGGTGGCCGTATGGTTTGAATCCCGGGCCGTATCCCGGCTGGTCCGGTTGAGCGACTCGATTTGCCGGGCGAATGCCGGTGCCAACGCTTCCAGCCCCTGTTCCATCTCTTCACGGCTCGATCCGGCCAGCATCATCAGGTACATCAGGCTGAGATACTCATTGCAGCGGCGTTTGTCGTGGTTCCCCAGGGCCTCGTGCAACAGCTTCATGGCATGGCGTCTCATGCCGTCTCGCATCATCGCCAGCACCACCCGGGTCCGCTTCATGATGACCGAAATGATGAGGTCACGATGCTGCTGGATGCCTGCGACAACCTCGGATTCGATGAAACAGTCATTGCCCTGGTTGGCGACATCGAAATTGATCACAAAACTGCGTGACTGAACCTCCGAGAGCTCCCCGCACAGCGGCTCGATGCCGGTGGTGTTCAGCAGGCATTTGGTCCGCTCGGTGATGGTCTCGCTGTCGGTGCCGCTCTTGCGTTTCTCCTTGGCGATGCCGGTGATGCTGGTCAGCATGAAGGTGGTCAGATCCTCGGTCATCTGCTTGACCTCGATGTTGTCGAGGACGATGAGCGGGTTCTGCGAGCCATCGGTGTAGTTCGCCGCGTCGGTGGCTTTCTTGTGCTGGGGCTCGCCGTAAAGCAGCGTCGACGTGATCTTGCTGGCGGTGGTCTTGCCCGATCCGGCCGAGCCCTCGAAGCGGGTCATGGGCCGCGTCCCGGCGAAGTCGATCAGCAGGAAACAGGAGAGCCAGGAAAGGATGAGAAAGCGATCTCCCTGCGGACAGGTCATGTTGCCCACCAGCAGATCGACCAGGAGCCGGTCCGCCTCTTCGAGGTCGGCGTCGGGCAGGAATTTCAGCGGCTTCATCTTCCGCGAGCCATCCAGGATGATGCCGTCCTCGTTACCGCCGTTCTTCATGATCTGAATTTCGTCCGGGGTGATCTTGGCGATCTCGTGCTCCGGATTGTTCAGGTTGAAATAGACGGTGTAGGAAGCCACATCCGTATGCAGCCAGGAAAAATGGTCGCGCACCTGGCCACGGATCATGGCCAGGCTGGGCAGCACCTCGAAAAATGTCCGTCCGCCGTTGGAGGTCGGCACCATGCCCGTGTGCTTGTAGAGCATGGCCGCGTAATGGCGCTTGCGGCCACGGTCCGGTGAATCCATCCAGTAGATGGCGTTATCGAAATACATGAACGGCTCGCCCTGCAGGGTGTGAAAGAACTGGGCACCGTTGGCGGTGAACCAGTCGTAGGCGGCCTCGGCGGCCAGGGTGTAGTCGGGAGCGCCGTTCTCCAGTTCCGTGTCGATCAGCACCTCGTCGACCCTGGCGCGGCATGATCCGGGCATCGCGCCGGACATCCGCTTGGCCTTCTTCTTTTCATTACGGAACTCGACCTTGCGGTCCTTCTGGATGGCGCGGATCTGTTCCTTCAGGGTGGCCATGGAGACGCCACCACCGATGCGCTCCTGCACCAGCTTCAGCAGGCGGGCCTGTTCCAACGGAGACTGCTCGGAAATCTCCCCCAGTATCGGTTCGAGCAGGCGGTTGCGTTCCTCTTCCTCAGCGCCCTCTGGCAGCGAGCGCACGCCGAACTCGATGGGCGTGCTGGCCTCGGCGAGCAGGCGTTCGAAATCCTCCCGGGTATGCCCGGCGGCAATGTAATCGTTGACGTCGATCTTGGCGGTGGCGAGAAGCACCTCGGCCGACTTGATTTCCTCGGCGGGACGTCCCGCCAGCAGCTTGGCCAGCTCCTTCGGCCCCACGCTCGCCGTCAGGCCGAAGCGTTCGGTCAGCTCCTGCCGGGCCGAGATCTGTGTCTCCGACAAGGGCAGCGTCACCAGGCGGGTGTCGATCTTGTGTTCGGCCAGGGTGCGGGCGGTTTGCAGCGCCCCCTTGAGACCGGCCTGGGAGAGTTCGTTGTCCTGGCAGATGTAGACGGTTTCGACGCCGCGCAGCTTGGGGATCAGGCGTTCCCAATCGGCGGCCCGGATGCGAACGGTGACCGGAGATACGGTGGGCAGGCCCAGTTGCATCAGCGCCAGACAATCGGTCACCCCCTCGGTGATGATCACCTTGCCGGGCCGGGCCAGCAGACAGTCCTCGTTGAACAGCAGCGCGTTGTTGATGAAGTCGGCGACGTAGGGCCGCTGGTGCTCGTCATGAACCGGCAGTTTCTTGTATTTCCCTTGCTCCCAGCCCACGTCCGGGGTCCACGGCGTCTTGCGGCCGATCATGAACACCACTCGGCCACGGCTCCAGTAGGGAAAGACGATGCGGCGCTCGAAAAATGGCGTCAGGCCGTCCTGGCTGGTGGGACGGAAAGCGCCGGTGGCGGCGAGCTCCCGCTTGGAAAAACCGTCCTCACCCCCGGTCAGTTGGGCGACCGCGCCGGACGCGTTGTCCGCGTAGCCGATCAGGAGATCGTCGATGGTCTCCTCGCTAAGGGCGTATTTGGATTTCAGCCAGTCGAGGACCTCCGACGACTCCTTCAGCCTGGCGTGGTAAAGCCTGGCCAGCGAGGTCAGCGCGTCCTTGACCCGCAGTTCGAAGGTACGGTCGGCCTCCGTCTGGGCCAGACGCTCCTGGCTCAGGCCATAGCGCGACAGCGGCGGCAAGCCCGCCTTTTTGGCGAGATAGTCCCGGGCCTGACGGTGGCTGTCCGTCATCGGACCGGATTGCCCGGCGGTGACCGAGCCCGTCTGAATGAACTCAACGAGCTGCAGCACATCACCGCCGGCTCCGCAGCCGAAGCAGTACCAGCCCTGCTTGTCGAGCATCACGTGCAGCGACAGGCGCGACTGGCTCTGATGGTTGGGGCAGTCGCACATCAAGCGCTGGCCGGTCTCCTGGGTGATCCGTCCCGGCAGGAGTTCCCGGGCCACGTCACCGATGTCCATCTCGGTGACGAGCCGGTAATACTCCCTGACGTTATCCGTTCCGCCCATACTCATTCGGCCTCCGCGACACGGGCGAAATCGGCATCCGCGTGCTGGGCGGCGTCCAGAAACAGGGGCAAAAAGGTCCGGCGGTCATCCACCTGGCAACGCTTGGCGCAGTTCTGGATGCCCCAATGGTCACCCAGGACAATGGCGGTGCGCCGGGCACGAGTCACCCCGGTGTAGAGCAGATTGCGGTGGTGCATGAAGGAATGCGCCTTGTGGACCACCAACACGGCGCAGGGGAACTCGGAGCCCTGGGTTTTGTGGATGGTGAGCGCATAGGCGAGCTGCAGGTCCTGAAGGTCGGGCGAACCCTTCTCCAGCTCCACCGGCATGCCGTCGAAGTCGATGACCAAGGTGCCGTTCGCGAGGACATCGACCACATAGCCGATGGCACCGTTCATCACGTTCAGGTCGTAATTGTTCCGGGTCTGGATGACCTTGTCGTGCTTGAGAAACGGGGCGCGGCGTCCCATGGCGACCGGCGGCACCTCGGTGTTCCAGAGTTTGCGCTGGATGAGCCGCTGCAATTCCTCGTTCAGTTCCTTGGTGCCGAGCGGCCCCTTGTGGGTCGGCGTCAGCACCTGCACGTCCTTGATGATGTCGAACCCCAGGGCGTCGAGCCGCTCCTGAAACAGCTCCAGCAGGAACGAGCGTGCAGCCATCGGGTCGGTGAACTGATCCACCAGATACCAATCCCGGCATCCGGCCACCGACGCCTCGCTGGTCTTGCGCACCTCGCCCTTGAGAACGGCGGTGCAGTTCTCCTTGAGGACGCCAGCCTGGCGCACGACCTTGTCGAGGATGACCGTGGGGATGGCGCGTGTCTGAATCAGATCGCGCAGGATGTTTCCGGGTCCCACCGGCGGAAGCTGGTTGTGATCGCCGACCAGCAGCACCGTGGTCCGCGACAGGTCGACCGCCTCGAACAGATGCCAGGCCAGCGGCACGTCGACCATCGAAAACTCGTCGACCACCAGGACGTCGGCATCGATGGGGTTCTCCTTGCTGCGGGAGAAGCCCTTGCCGTCATAGCCGAGCAGACGGTGAATGGTGGTGCCGCTGCGACCGCTGACTTCCTCCAGACGCTTGGCCGCCTTACCGGTCGGCGCGGCGAGCACGACCTCCAGATCACTCTCCTCGCAGATGGTGTTGATGACCGAGATGGTGTAGCTCTTGCCAGAACCGGCTCCACCCGAGATCAAGCTGATGCTGTGCTTGAGTGCCGAGCGCACAGCTTCAAGCTGCTTCTCGTTCAGCGTCACCGCGCAGCGCCGAATCAGGGCGTCGAGTTTCTTGACGGACTGGAAATGAGGATTGGGTGTTTCGGCCTGGCCGAACAGCGAGGCCAGCTCCCGCTCCATACGGACGATCTCCGGCAGGGCGACTACAAAACGTCCGCCGTGGGAATCGCAGGCAAGCGCCTGTTCTTCGATGAGCACGTCGAGGGCGCTCTCGATGCGAACCCGGCTGTCCAGGGCATCCATGACCAGCAGCAGGTTGGCCTGGTCCACCAGATCCTCGTATTCGATCCAGCAGTGGCCATTGTCCAGGGCTTCACGGACGCAGAAATTCAACCCGGCCCGGATACGAGGGTTATGGTCCTTGGGGGTTCCCAGCTTGCGGGCGATCTTGTCGACCTTCTTGAAGCCGAATCCCCGGATCTCCCGAATGAGGATGTACGGGTCTTCCTTCAGGATATCGAGGCAGTTGCCGCCGAGTCTTTCGACCAGAGTGGTGACCTGATGATGGGTCAGACCGAATGCCGACAACCAGGCCATGACGGCGTTGACGCTGCGGTTCTTCAACCATTCGTCACGCAGCCGCCGGGCAGCATCCAAGGGCAGTCGGGCCTTGAGCGCAATGCGCTCGGGGTCGTTCAGAAGGGTTTTTTCAAAGGCGTCGCCGAAACTCTCGACGATCAATCTGGCCTTGGCCGGACCAATGCCCTTGATCTCCGGATGGTTAGCCAGATAGTGGATCAGCCCCTCCGGGTCGAGTTCGAGGTCGTGCTCCATCCCGTCGACCTTGAACTGACGGCCGTATTTGGGATGGGTGGACCACGACCCGAGCAGGACCACAGGCTGATTTTCACGGGCGAACAAATTGCCCGCGAACTGGACTTCCTCACCGGTCGGGGTGAGCAGTCGGCCTGCGGAGAACTTGGGTCCGGCATAGTAAACGCGCTCTATTCTTCCCCGGAGTCGCGCCGGGTTACTCTCATTTCTTTTTGGCATCTCGCGATCCTCCGGTGAAAACGTGTCAGGTACTCCTCGACAAAACGGCAGGCGGCCTGCCGGTCCGAGCAGAAGTAGACGGGGACACCGAAGTCGACGACGATGGAGGCGACCGTTCCAATCAGCGCATGCGGGTGGGCATCGCTGCGGTAGCGGCCATCGACCAGATCGCGAAAGTTGCACTCGACAACCACGCAGGCGGATTCGTAGGCGGAGAGCTTTTCCAGCTCGCGGTGGAACCGCTTTCGCCCCCGGATGACGGTGGAGACGAAATCCGTCAGGGATTTGCGCTCCACCGCCACCCGTTCCTCGAGGCCGACCAGCGAGTAATCACCGGCGGGCAGCGCCTTGCGAACCGCCGAAACCTTGTCGCTATCGAAGCTGTAGGGCTCCTGTTCGCGGGTGTCGACGACAACGGTGATCCGGTCCATCATCAGAACGGGATCATGTCGTCCATCGCCGCGCCGGGAGCCCCGGCATCGTCGGCCATGACAATGCGACGGTTGAAGTAGATGTTCTCGTTTTCACCGCGAGTGCGCTTGGTCACCTCCAGCTTGATGTTCAGAAGCTGTTCGAGGTGGCCCGGCAGGTCGGAGAGCTTCTGAAGCTGCAGCCCGCAGGTGTAGAGGTCCTGCTTGAGCCACTTGATGTTCTCGTTGCTGGCCATGACGTTGTTGCGCCAGAGCAGACGGCCCTTGTGGGTCGGCGCAAGAATGCGCAGGGTCCACTTGAGCATGGGGTTGCCCGAGGTCTGGGCGCGGGTCAGTTCGACCCGGTCGACGTTGACCTGGTACTTGCCATCGGGCACGGCCTCGAACTCACGCTCCTCGACTTCGGCGGTTTCAAAGGCGTCGTCGAACTGCGCCAGGTCGAGGTTGCTGCCGGATTGGTTTTCGTAGTGTTCCATGGTCGGATCTCCTTACTGTTGAGGTTTCGCCGCCGCACTCGCGGTCGGCTCCGGCTTCGGCCGGGCGGCACTCGCCGCAGCTCCGGTTGCCGTGTTGTTGAACGCTTTCACGAAGCTCGAAAAATCGAGGGGGATGACTTCGGGGAGTCGGCCGGTGCGGTCACCGGCGTCGTAGTTGGGACTGGGCTTGGTGCGCATCACGCGCTGCCATACCGGCTTGCCGTCCTCGCCGGTTTTCATGTCCAGGTCGCAGAACAGGATCAGGTCCACCAGGCCGGTGACCAGCTTTCGCGCCTTTTCCGGCAGCGTCGGCACGATGCGGGTGTGTTTGCCGGTCCGGGTCTCGATGTCCCGCTCCTGGGAGTGGGAAATCAGGATCAGACCGTAGGGCAGGAAGGCGAGCTTGTTGATGACGCGCTGGAACTCGTTGTTGATCAGCGCGTAGCCCTTGCCGTAGCCCAGGTCGGATTCGTGCTCGATCTTGAATTTCTTGCAGACGTAGTCCGAGCACATCTTGTAGGCGTTATCCACCGTGTCGACGACGATGGTCTTGAACTCGTGCTTGCCCTCGGCGATTTCGGCGCAGGCCTGCAGAAGGTCGTCCCAGCAGGTGATCGGGGTCTGGAACACCTCCAGGGCGTTCAGGCCCGGCTCGGTCGCCAGGAACACTGCGTCATCGGCCTTGGAGCACCAGGTGCTCTTGCCGATCTTGCTCGGGCCGTACACCAGGGCGGTGAGGTCCGAGAGCGTGTGTTTGGGTTTGCTTTTGGTCTTGGGAAGCATGGCTTCGTCTCCTTATGGTTGGGATTTCAAAACACCGGAGCGGCGTCTTCACCGGCTCCGTCCCGCAGCTCTTCGTGCGGGGCGATCCGTTGGAAATGGTTTTCGATGACGTTGGGGTTGCCGCCCGAGCGGCAGAGCTGGAAGTAGGCGCAGGGTCTTCCGTACTGGAAGCAGTAGCTGGTGTTGCGGTAGAAGGTGTCGCGCCGACGGGCGTCGAGCATGGCCTTGGAGAGTTCCCACAGCTCCGCCCGCAGTTCCTCGAACTGGTCTCGGGAGATGTAGAGCACCTCGCGATGGAACATGCCCGGCTCGAGGTACTTCTCCTGGAGCCGTTGCTGGAAGGTCTCGTCGTCCTCCGGTAGCTTGCGCTTGGCGCTGCTCTTGCCGGTTTTCGACTTGGCAATCAGCTCAGCCCGGCGGGCCTCGAATTCGGCTTCGGTCTCACCCTTGCCCTGGCGCAGCTTGGCCTTGACCAGAACGTTGTAGATGATGCCGCTGACCGTGATGCCGAGGGTCTGCTCCAGGTACCAGGCGTAGAGGATGATCTGGAAATCGGTCCAGAGCCGCTCCAGGTAGCTGGCGTCGATCTGCGAGGCGGTTTTGTGTTCCAGCAGGAAGTACTGGCCATCCTGACGGACGATGCCATCCACTTTTCCGGCGAGAATGAAACTGCGCGAGGTCGCCCCGGTCGCCGGGTTGACGATGGGACCTTCGAAGGTTTTCTCGAGCGCGACGACCTCGAACTCTTCGGCCGGATAGTGTTCCGCATAGACGCTCATCATGGCCCTGGCGAGATGCCAGTCGGCCTGTTGATGATCGTCCTGCGCACGGTTCGGATAGGTCCGGTCGATGTGGTCGAGGACTTTGGCCAGATACCGCTCGCCGTGCCAGCACTCCAGGCAGTCGTGGATGACCGAGCCGAAGGCCAGATTGGGGTCGCGCTCGAGCGGCACCAGCTCGTCGATGTAGCGCCACTTGCAGGCCATGCGGCAGTTGCGGAACAGCCGCCACATGGAATAGGTGGTGGTCATCAGCTCGCTCATACCGCCACCCCCGCTTCGGCGGCGGGCGCTGCGCGATGCTTGGAGGCACAGGCGCAGCCCGACGGCTGGGTACGTTCGATCAGGACCGAGCGTTCGCCGTATTCCTTGGTGGCGAAGCCGGTGAAGATGCGGGCGAGGTCGCTGCCGACATCGGTGGATGCGTCGATCACGCAGGTGCGGCGGTCCTTGTCCAGATTGAACCGGCTCTCCATCCGCACACGGGAACGGCCATGCAGGCTTTCGACAGCCAGCATCGCCAGCATGAAAGTGTCTTCCAGTTCCTGGGCCGGGACCGACTCGTCAAAACGGTACTTGTAGGTGTCGTGAGTCATGGTTGAACTCCTCTTTTGTTCAGGTTCTGATTTCCGAGGCCCCGGATAGCCGCACCATGCGGCACGGTGCTTACTTACCGGAGCCGGAGTCGATGCGTCGGAGATCACAGGTAGTCCTCGAGTCCGGCCTCGCGGAACGCGTCCCGGAGCTTGTTCAGCCGGTCGTAGAGGGTGGTTCTGGGAATGCACATCTCCCGGGCGACTTCGGCCATGGTGCTGTCGTGCAGGCGCAAGCACAGATCCCGGAGCTCTTCCGGCAGCGAGGCGATGGCCTGGCCGAGATCCATGCGGATCTCATGGGCGAGGCGCTCTCTTGTTTCGCGTGTGCCGCCCCCAAGAGAGCCTTCGCTATCCAGGAAGTCGATCCGCTCGGTGCTGTCGCCCTCACCGTTGTCGAGGGGTTCGTTGAGTGATGTTTGGCAGAGCCGCCAGTCCCGGCATTGGGCGAACCGGGCCTCCAGAATGGTGGAGATGTGACGTTCGACGATCCGGGCCATGAAGGTGGTCTTCTTGGCCTTGGCGGGATTGAAATGCCGCATCCGCTGCAGCAGATCGATCATCAGTTCCTGTTCGAGGTCGGGTCTGTCGTCCTCGGTGAATCCGGCCTTGCCTACGAGTTGACGTGCTTTGTGCCGAATGAGGTCGGCGGCATACTTGTCGATGCCGTCGTAAGAATTCTGAGAAACCATCGGGGCCTCCTCGGAGCGAGGAGGAGGTCCGCGTGGGTGTCGGCACGGGCCAGATCACAGGACAAAGCTGTCGCGTGGGCGAAGGGGTCGCAGGTACGCCGCCAATTGCCGTATTCGGCTCGGCGACACCCACAACAGCCTCCGCCATGCGTCCAGCTTGTTGTCCAGTGTCTAAGGGTTCAGGTCGTTACGTGTTCAGGCTGCCCGTTCCTCGATGCGCATCAGGAACGGCAGACCGTGCTTGATCTCGAGCAGGCAGACTTTTCCGCTGCCCATCTGCGCGAGGTGCTCCAGCAGCGCCACGACCTCTTGCTTGAGAATGAAGTCATCCTGGTCGCGCTCGGGCCGGGGACCGCTCTGTCCAGCCAGCTTGATCTCGCGCTCGATGACCGTGTCAGGGGTGAGTTCCGGCTCGCCGTCGCGGACCGGAATGTTGGTGATGCGGCCGAAGTTGATGTCCTGCATCAACTCGATGAGTCGCCGCTTCGGTGGGGTGAGGTGTGCTTTGTTGACTTGTGCCACTGCCAGTCTCCTTGTTCGGAAGTTCTGGCACGCCCGGTGGCCAACCCTGTGCTGACCAATAAAAAACGCCGGATCGCGCCTTCATTGGGGAAGGCGCTACATCCGGCGTCGCAATGGCTACATTTGGCGTAGCGGAAATATTTTTTAGTTTTTTCTTCCTGGGTGGCCCCGGGTCACTCGTTGACTATCGGGCGGACCTCCCAAACGATCTCCTCTTCGGTCCGGTAGACCGGTTCGTTGCCGCACTTGATGGACTCCTTCAGGTGGGCGGCCAGCGGCTTGTCATACTTTTCCAGATACGTGATGGCCCGGTTCACGGCACTCCGGAAGGCGTCGCGGATGTTCTTCCGCTTGTCGTTGGATTTCCGGAGTTTGCCACCCAGACCAACCGCCTCGTTGATTGCGGCGGTGATCTGGGTCATTTCGTTCTCGAGCCGCTGGATTTCGGCATCGTTGTTTTCTGCCCGGGCTTCTTCAATTTCCCGAAGAAGCTCGTGAGCCGTCTCCCGGTATTGCTCGACGGCCTTGCGGTCGGCAACGAAGCCGGTATCACCCAACGGAACCCCCTGGGTGACCTGAAAACCTTCATCGGTCTCATTGGAGTTCAGGACCGCGTTGCAGCTATCGATGGCGAACCCGCAGACGATCTCGTAGACCGAGGTTTCCTTGTTCGGCCTTGCCAGGAGGAAATTGATGTACTCGGCCCCTTTATCAACACCCGTCACAAGCACTTCGGCGTTGCCGTTAAAGCGTGCCGCCCAGACACCCCCGCGCTTCCTGAAGTAGTTGTCCGGCTGCTTCTGCTCAACCGGAATGGCGGGGACGGAGATTACCGATCCCGATTCATAGACCGTCCTGAGTAGGCAGTCTCCCGGCAAGGTGCGTTGGCGGATGGCGGTGATGTTGCGGCCAACCATTGTGTCCATTGCATCGCAGACCTCCTTGGCGTGGCGCTTGTAAAGGTCATAGACCTTCTGGGCCACTTTTCCGGAGTTCCCATTAAGGTAGCGGAAGACCCGACTGACCTCGCTGAATCGGGCGATAAACTGGGTGATGTCGTCCTGCTCGCGTACCTGATTGGCACGCTCCAGGTACGCGGCTGTCATGATCTTGTCCTCGTCCTTGCTTCGGCTTTGGGTGAAGATGTCGGCTTTATAGGCTTCCACTGGGTCATATTGATCGGCTTTTGCCGCAATCATGGCAAAACGCCTGTCGATACACTGGGAACACGTTCCGCAATGCGTATGGTGATTGGTCATCTCCCAGGTATGGGTGCAGGTGGTCGATGCCGCGATCATGTCCTGGCATCCGGCCTTGGTGATCACCTCGATGACACCGGCCTTGGTTTTCCAGATGTAGGGATTCTCAATCGTGAACGGTTCGCCAGCCACCAGGCTGATGATTTCCTGAAAACCTCGGATCACCCTGGGGTGGGTGGTGCGTGTTGCCCGGCCGCCGACTACCTGAGCGCAGACCGGCAGATTCAAACTGATGACCCCGTTTTCGTAAAAACGGACGCTTTTCAGATTGAGCATTTTTGCGATGGTCGCCCCGATAGACACATAGAGGAAGGATCGGCTGCGCTGGGTGTACTCGTAGTTCAGCCCCTTGTTCTTGTTGACCCGGACGCCGATGTGTAGCGGGGCGTTTTCCCCAGCCTTGTCGGCAATCATCTTTTCCAGTCGCCGGTGGCGCGTGTTGAGCTTCGGTGTCGATTTGTGGGTAACAAGGACGACCTTGTGTTTTTCATTCAGAACTTCATCGATGGCTCCCGCCAGCGAGTCCAGCCCACCTGAAAACATCACTACCTGTTCCGGATAGCCGAAGAGCCGTCCGTCATCATCAAATTTCAGATATCCCTGGAATGCCTGAGCCTCTTTCAGTTTGACGAACTCGAAGTGATAGTTGTCGTCAGACAAGAAACCAAGCGTGGAGCGCAGCGCCTGGTGGATATCGTCTCCGTTCCAAAAATCTGGCTTCCGCACCGGGATGATGAAGTGCAGATCCCTGCGCCAGCCATGGCCAAAAGAATCGACGTCGTCGGCCCCTCGTGGGATGGCCTGATCGGCACTGTAAACGTAGGTGGCGATTTCGAGCAGGTCCTGGAAAGAATCAGGCACGTCCTTGCTCATCTTTTTGTGGATGTCTTCAATGCGTAGGGTGATCTTGTCCGGCCCATCCTTGCCCCAAAGGCGCAGGCGCAGATCACGGTCAGGATTTTCTTCAATCCCATCGGTCGGTGCGTTCCCACAGATGATATATCGTTTATCTTGCATCGGCTCGCGCTCCTTCTTTTAGCTCGTCCTTCATCTTTTTCAGCGCGTAAGAGGCGAAGCCATTGGAAGACTCCCTGGAGATGTCACCACCTTCTTCGTACCTGTGCTTCGAAAACCAAACTGCTGAAAACTGCTCGACGATCAGGGACGCCTCTTTACAGTGCGTGTTCAGAGCCTTCTCGAATTGTCCCATTTCATTCATGGTGGCAAAGCGCTGGCCCTCGCCCAGATGGGTAGCCAGCGTTTTTGAGAGGAAGTAGTTCATGCTCTCGTTGGTCAGCTTGGCGAAGAAAGTCCGCGACAGCTCTCCGAACTCCCGCTTTTTCCCGAGCGCTGCCAGTGCGGCCCGAACATCATCTGGCCCGGGGGCGAAGAGAGACGGCAGTTTTGGTGAGATGTGCTCTACCAGGGCTCCGACCAATGCACGCTGAGACATTTCACCGAGGTCGGATCGGCCACCGTTGGACTCCAATTTGTTATCCAGGGCCTCGGAGACTGCGGCTGCAAGATCGGGAAGAGATGTATCCTGCGGCAGGTTGACGCCGAGGGATTGGAGATGCTCGCCGAGGTTCTCCTTTTTTGCGGCAATGGCGAGTTGCGTCATCAACCAGACCGCCTCGGTGAACCCCTTATCGTTGAGCACGAAGGTGAATGCTTTATCGGCTGCCCGGATTGTTGCGTTTGCGATTTGGGACACGTCGGCACCGGCCGTGATCAGGCCGACCACCTCTTTCCATGCCCTCGACCTCGGAAGGCTTCCAAGTCTGACGTGCCCCATGTCGATCTCCTTATTTTTCGCGACCCAGCATCGTTATTCGGGCCTCCTGATGACGACGATGCTTCGGGCCTTACGAGCTTCTTTCTTCAGATAGCCTTTCCGTACCAGTTGAGCGATCTGCTCGTGGGCGCTCGCGTGGCTGATACCAAGGACTTCCGACAATTCTTTCACCGTTGGCGGCAACCCCTTTTCATCGATGATTTGGCAAATGACCCTCAGCGTGTTTGCTTGTGGGTCGGTTATTTCCGATACCTTTTTCTTTCCCATGGCGATTGCTCCGTGTCGTAGCCACTGAGCGGATTAAGCCCAATTTATGACCACAAAATATACGACCTGATGAACATCAGGTCAATCAAAAAAACAGGACTTCTCGTCTGATTCCGTCATCTTGCACGTCCCTCCGGTAGGTAACGAACGCAAGTCCGGTTCAAGCCGGATGTAACCAGATAACCGACCAGAGGCGGAGCTGAGGCGGTTGTGGGTGCCATAGAACGCGCATCCCGACCGCCGCCGTTTTCTGGTATCCACGCCATCCAGCCCCCCGGTCCAACCGGAGGTGTTCGATGTTGGATGTACAGGAAATGAATGATGGGCCAGGGACGGATGACCTTGACAAAAACGGCAAACCCGGCCGCCTGTCGGGTGAGGCGAGGCTCCAGTCAGCCGCCTCCATTCTGGCCACGGCGATCCTGCGCCGAATGGCAAAAAACGCATGTGTGGGCAATGAGTTAGAGGTTTTCGAAGATTCTTCCCCTGTGCTCGGAGAAGGACTTGATTCATTGCCGGAACAGAGCATTCATTCATGACAACTCGTCCGGAAACCAAAATAAGGAGTTGAAAATGAATGAGTTACAGAACGCCGCCACCGGCGGCAAGATCCAGGACCGAACCCGAAACTCAGTCCTTCGGCAGATGGCCCTGCTGCAATCCATGTCCCTGGAGCAGCTCCGGGAAAAATGGCTCGACCTCTACGGAGAAGAGCCACCCCAGTACAAGAAACAATTCCTCATCAAGCGGCTGGCCTATCGCATCCAGGAGCTTTTCTACGGCGGGCTGTCCGAACAGGCCAAGGTCCATCTCCAGCAGGCCGCCAAGGAGGACCCGGTCGCCACTGTCAATCGACGCATCCCAGAAGAGCGGAAATCGAACGAAGCGATCCTGCCCGGGACCAGACTGGTGCGGGTCTGGAACGACCGGCGCTATGAGGTGATCGTCCTTGCCGATGGCTACGAGTTCGAAGGCCGCACCTTCCGGTCGCTCAGCGCGGTGGCCAGGGAGATCACCGGGACCAGGTGGAACGGCAAGGTCTTTTTCGGACTGAAGAAGGTTTACGGCAGAAAAGCCGAGGGAGGTTCGGATGCTTGATAACAGCAATGTCGCGCCGGGCAAAAACAAGACCCTGCGCTGTGCCATCTACACCCGCAAGAGCCACGAGGAAGGTCTCGAACAGGAGTTCAACTCGTTGGATGCGCAACGGGAATCGGCGGAACACTATATCGAAGCCCAGAGGATGCGTGGCTGGACGGCTCTGCCGGATCGCTACGACGATGGTGGATTCTCGGGTGGAAACATGGAGCGCCCGGGGCTGCGTCGCCTGCTGGCGGACATCAATGCCGGGAAGATTGACGTGATCGTGGTCTACAAGGTCGACCGGCTGTCCCGCTCGCTGCTGGACTTCATGAAGATGATCGACCTCTTCAACGAGAAGGGTGTCAGCTTCGTCTCGGTCACCCAGCACTTCAGCACCACCGACCCCACCGGACGGATGTTTCTCGGCATCCTGATCACCTTCGCCCAGTACGAGCGGGAGGTCATCGCCGAGCGCATCCGGGACAAGGTGGCGGCCGCCAAGCGCCGGGGGAAATACTGCGGCGGCGTACCCATTCTTGGATACGACGTCGACCGGGACAACAAGAAGCTGCTGGTCAACCCGGATGAAGCCAGGACGGTGCAGTACATCTTCCGCCGATTCATCCAGATCGGCTCGGCCAAGAAGCTGGGCCAGGAATTGAACGAACAGGGATACCGCACAAAAGCCTGGACCACCAAGAAAGGCAAGGTTCGCGAGGGCTCAGAATGGAATACAGGCCACATCTACCGGCTGCTGAACAACCGGGTCTATATCGGCGAGATTGCCCACAAGGATCGCAGCTACCCCGGTGAGCACGAAGGAATCATCGACCGGACGACCTGGGACAAGGTGCAGGCCATCCTGGAGGACAACAAACCGGTCAAGGTTTCCATGGCAAGAACCAAAATGGTCGCCCCGCTGAAAGGCGTCATCCGCTGCGGCCACTGCGGATGCGCGATGGGACCGACCTACGCCCGCAAGAACGGCCGCCACTACACCTATTACATCTGCCAGAAGGACAGCAAGCGGACCGTGAGCCGGTGCCCCCTCAAACGGATTCCCGCCGGGGACATCGAGCAGGCCGTGGTCGAGCAGTTGAGCGCGGTGTTCCGCACGCCGACGCTGGTGGCCAAAACCTACTTCGCGGCCCGGGACATCGAGCAGGTGGAGCGGGAGCGGCTGTTCAAGCAGAAAGCCCAACTCGAAATGGAGCTGTCGCAGGCGCGGGAGCAAGCCATCGAACTTATGAAACCCGGCAACGATCAGCCGGGCAAGACCGAGATGCTCACGACCGTCAACCGCCAGGCGGTCGAGCTCTCGAAACAACTGACGCACGTGAGCGAGCGATGCAGAGCCTACCGGGGGAACAACATCACGGAACAGGACGTTTCGGAGGCCTTCCAGAATGTCGAGGGCTTCTGGGAGGACCTTTTCCCGGTGGAGCGAAACCGGCTCATCCGCCTCCTGGTGGATAAGGTCGAGATCCGCGAGACCGGAATCGACATGGAGCTGCGCACCAACGGGCTGACTACGCTCATCGCCGAGCTGGCCGGTCTGGCATGCGAAGTCACCGAACGGAGGGCAAGCCGATGAAAATGAAGCCGACCATTACCGTAGCCGACAACGGCAACCTGCAGATCCATATCCCGATGCTGATCCGGCGCATGCGCGGCCGCAAGACGGTCATCGCTCCCCAGGCACTGGATGGAGAAATCACCGGAGCGCAGGAACCGGTGCAGTCCGCCGTCCTCCAGGCGCTGGGAAGGGCCTTTTCTTGGGCCGACATCCTCGAATCCGGCCAGATCAAGTCCATCAGCGAGCTTGCCCGTACCCTTGACGTCGATGGCTCGTATGTGGCCCGCATCCTCAAACTGACGACCCTGGCCCCCGACATCGTCGAAGCCCTGATCAACGGTGAGGAACCCAACGGGCTCTCGCTGGCCAAGCTGACCCAGACCTTTCCAGAGGACTGGGCCGAGCAGCGCCGCCAGTTCGGCTTTGCCACCGACTGACGACCGGACCGGAGACCGCCCCAGAGAGCCGACCATCAGCGTCGGCTTTTCTTCTTTAGGGGGCAGGAAGCCGGAGTTGACCGCGCTTCTTTTCATGGCCGAGGCGGGCGATTTCGAAAAAAACGTCCGGTTGCGGCATCGAACGACGCCCTAAGACAACCGCCAAAAATGGCAATCAGCCGCAAACCCATATCAATCAAGGATGTAGCTTTCCGGACGAGCTTCGGACTTGGTCCGGAGAAAACAGAGAATCAGGGGCCAAACAGAGAAAGAAAGGCGGGAGGATGGGGAGAATCGATGGTGCGAAGAGGTGCTTTGGAAAGATGTGAAACGGGCGCAACCCCTTTAGAAACAAGGGGAAAAAGAAAACCCGTCACCCCGGAGAATGACCCCAGAGAGACGGGTTTGTCTTTTCTAAATGGTGGAGCCGGGGAGAATCGAACTCCCGTCCGAGAATGCTCCGCGCAAAGCTTCTACAGGTTTAGATCAGGTTTTGCTTCTCGCTCCACGGTTAGCCCCTGAACGGGCTTCCTTGGCGCCAGCCCGGAATTTGTCTCGCGATTGGTCATCCAGACAGTAACCTTTCGCCAGCCTGATGGGGTTTGCCACCCGGATACGGCTTATCAGACATCCACCGCACGGATGTGACGACCTTGGTCGTCATGCAACGGTTACCTATTTAACTAGGCAGCCATTGCGTAGTCATAATTGTCGTTGGCAATTATGTTTATGCTGGGTTTTAACGAGGACCTCCCAGCGCCTCGACCTGCGACTTTGGCCTCATCATCCCCGTCGAAACCAGGGCGGCCCCATTTCAAAGAACACGGTCAAACTTATAAGACCGTTTTCACGACTGGCAAGGGTAAGAAAAAAGGAGCAAACAACGTTTGCTCCTTTGTTTCGCTCATGGTGCGCCCGGCATGATTCGAACATGCGACCTACTGATTCGTAGTCAGGCACTCTATCCAACTGAGCTACGGGCGCGTCGAGAAGTCGGTTTCTATGTGCATGACGCCCGATCGTCAAGCAGTTTTTTGCGCACACCGAAAATTTTTTTTGTCGTCTCGCAACCACCCGTTTTTCCGGCAAATCCGGGGCATTGCCTTGACAAGGGCGGGGGAGTGCCCATTTTTGATTTTTCACTCACGCGCCCTTTAAGGGCGCACAACAAGGAAGAGAACATGCCAGAAATGCGCGGAACCACCATTCTCGCGGTCAAGGACGACCACGGCGTGGCCATCGCCGGCGACGGGCAGGTCACCCTGGGACAGGCCATCGTCGTCAAGCACGGGGCCCGCAAGGTCCGCAGGCTGTACCGCGACCGCATCGTCTGCGGCTTCGCCGGGTCCACGGCCGACGCCTTCACCCTGTTCGAGAAATTTGAAGCGAAACTTGAAGAATTCGGCGGCAACCTCGTCCGCGCAAGCGTCGAGCTGGCCAAGGACTGGAGGAACGACAAATACCTGCGTCGCCTGGAAGCCATGCTGCTGGTGGCCGACGCCGAAACCATCCTCATGCTCAGCGGCACCGGCGACGTCATAGAGCCCGACGACGGCGTGGCCGCCATCGGCTCCGGCGGGGCCTACGCCCTGTCCGCGGCCCGGGCCTTGCGCCGCAACACCGACCTATCGGCCGAGGAGATCGCGCGCCGCTCCATGGAGATCGCGGCCGAGATCTGCGTCTTCACCAACGACCGCGTGGTCTTCGAGACCGTGACCAGGACTTCCCGATGAACACCCTGACCCCCAGAGAGATCGTGTCCGAACTGGACAAGTACATCGTCGGCCAGAACCAGGCCAAGCGCATGGTGGCCATCGCCCTGCGCAACCGCTGGCGCCGCCGTCAGCTCGACCCCGAGCTGGCCGAGGAGATCGCGCCCAAGAACATCCTCATGATCGGGCCCACGGGCGTGGGCAAGACCGAGATCGCCCGCCGCCTGGCCAAGCTGGCCGGTTCGCCCTTTCTCAAGGTCGAGGCCACCAAGTTCACGGAAGTGGGCTACGTGGGCCGCGACGTGGAATCCATCGTTCGCGACTTGATGGAGATCGGCGTCAACCTCGTGCGCCAGGAGGAGGAGGCCAAGGTCCGCGTGCGCGCCGAGGCCACGGCCGAGGAGCGTCTGCTGGACGTGCTCCTGCCGACCAAGCCCCTGGAGTCGGCCGGCGTGGACTACATCGGCCCCGAGTCCCGGGCCGCCGACTCCACGCGCGAGAAGCTGCGCCAGCTCTGGCGTGAGGGCAAGCTCGACGACCGCCTGGTGGAGGTCGAGGTCCAGTCCTCGGGCGGGGTGCAGGCCATGGCCATCCCCGGCATGGAGGGCATGGAGATGCAGATGCAGGACATGCTCTCGAAAGTCTTCCCGAAGAAAAAGAAGACCAAGAAGGTCCGCGTCAGGAACGCCTACGACATCCTCATCCAGTCCGAGTGCGAGCGCCTCATCGACATGGACAAGGTCCACGAGATCGCCCGCGAGCGCGTGCAGGAGTCGGGCATCGTCTTCCTGGACGAGATCGACAAGATCTGCGGCGGCGGGGGGAGCAGCGGCAAGGCCGACGTGTCCCGCGAGGGCGTGCAGCGCGACCTGCTGCCCATCGTCGAGGGCAGCACCGTCAACACCAAGTACGGCATGGTCCGCACGGACCACATCCTCTTCATCGCGGCCGGCGCCTTCCACATGTCCAAGCCCTCGGACCTCGTGCCCGAGCTGCAGGGCCGCTTCCCCCTGCGCGTGGAGCTCTCGGCCCTGACCCGCGACGACTTCTACCGCATCCTCACGGAGCCCCAGAACGCCCTGACCGTGCAGTACAAGGCGCTGCTCGGCACCGAGGGCGTGAACGTCGCGTACACCGACGAGGCCCTGAACGAGATCGCCCGCTTCGCCCAGAAGATCAACGAGGAGACCGAGAACATCGGCGCGCGCCGGCTCTACACCATCATGGAGAAGATCGTGGCCGAACTGTCCTTCGATGCGCCTGACATGAGCGGCGTGACGGTGACCATCGACCGCGACTATGTGGCCCATGCCCTGCATGACGTGCAGGAGAACCGGGACCTGACGAGATACATCCTCTAACATCCTCCAACGCGTGGTGAATGGTGAGTGGACAAGGCGGCCCGGGTAAGACGGCGCCTTTCCATTCACCATTCACGATTCACCGCTCGCAGCCCTTGAACTTTTTCCCCCGCCTTGCCAAAGTGACCCGTCACGCCGTTATCCCGGCACCATTCCGCACCATCAAGCCCACGGGGGAACCATGACCGACGACGCACTCAAAGCCTCCATCCTGCTGGAGGCGCTGCCCTATATCCGCGAGTTCTACGGCCAGACCATCGTCATCAAGTACGGCGGCCACGCCATGAAGGACGAGGCCCTGCGCCGGAGCTTCGCCCTGAACATCCAGCTCCTGCGCTACATCGGCGTGAACCCCGTCATCGTGCACGGTGGCGGGCCGCAGATCGGCAACATGCTGAAGCAATTGGGCATCCAGTCCGAGTTCCGCCAGGGCCTGCGCGTGACCGACGACGCGACCATGGACGTGGTCGAGATGGTGCTGGTGGGCAAGGTCAACAAGGAGATCGTCAACCTCATCAACACCCAGGGCGGCCGGGCCGTGGGCCTGTCTGGCAAGGACGGGCGCCTCATCTGGGCCCAGAAGCTGGAGATGGCCGTGGAGCGCTCCGACGCGCCGCCCGAGATCATCGACCTCGGAAAGGTCGGCGAGGTCGTGGCCGTGGATACCTCGGTCATCACCTCCCTGCAGAACGCCAACTTCGTGCCCGTCATCGCCCCCGTGGGCGTGGACGAGGAAGGCAACACCTACAACATTAACGCCGACTCCGTGGCCAGCGCCGTGGCCGTGGCCGTGGGCGCCAAGAAGCTCATCCTGCTGACGGACGTGGCCGGCGTGCTCGACAAGCAGGGTGAGCTCATCTCCTCCATGACCCTGCACCAGGCCGCCCACGCCCTGGAGCAGGGCGTGGTCACGGGCGGCATGATCCCCAAGATCAAGTGCTGCCTGGAGGCTGTGGACGGCGGCGTGTCCAAAGCTCACATCCTCGACGGCCGCATCGAGAACGTGATTCTGCTCGAAATGTTCACCCAGGGCGGCATCGGCTCCGAGATCGTCAGCAAGTAATCGTTCCGTGCGCGATATGCGGCCCGGTTTCCGTCAGCGCGGAGGCCGGGCCTTTTTCGTTGCGCCCCTTGCCTTTGCCGCCGCTGCGCGGCAAAGCCTTGCAATGCGGCCCCGGGGCTACCTCCGCGGCCGAATCCGTCAGCACCGGAGGCGCCGTGCGCATCTTCCTCGTCATTCTGACCTTCATTGCCCTGGCCGGCGCCGCGGACACCTTCTGGCGCAGCCCCGTCTTCCTCGTCCTGCCGGTGCTGTGCGCCGTCTGTCTCGCCTTGGTGTCGCGCATTTCCTCCCTGGAACGCAGGCTCCGCGAACTGGAGGGGCGTGTCGCAGCCGAGAGGGCGGGCGCGGTGAGAGCGGACGTGCCGGCCCTAGCTGCACCGGCAGCGGATGGCGCCGAAGGGGAATTCGTCTTTTCCGAGGAGACGCCTGCCCGGCCGGCCGCGGCACGGCCTGCGCCGAAGGCGGCCCTGCCGGGTTTCGAGGCCAGGGTCCGGGAAGGGGTGAGGACGGTGTGGGACTGGTTCGCGGGCGGGAACCCCGTGGTCAAAGTCGGCATCGTCGTGCTCTTTTTCGGCGTGTCCTTTCTGCTCAAGTACGCCGCGGACCACAGTCTGGTGTCCGTGGAAATGCGCATGTCCGGCGCCGGGCTGCTGGGCATCGCCCTGCTGGTCCTGGGCTGGCGGCTGCGGCGGAGCAAGCCGGTCTACGCCCTACTGGTCCAGGGCGGGGGCGTGGGTGTCCTGTACCTGACCATCTTCGCCGCGGCGCGCTACGTCGGCATGCTGCCGCCCGTGGCGGCGCTGGCGCTCATGACCGGCGTCGTGGTCTTCTCCGGCGTCCTGGCCGTGGCCCAGAACGCCATGTCCCTGGCCCTCTTCGGTGCGGCGGGCGGGTTCCTGGCCCCGGTCCTGCTGTCCACCGGGCAGGGCAGCCACGTGCACCTCTTCGCCTACTACGCCCTGCTGAACACGGGCGTGCTGGGCATCGCCTGGCGCCGCACCTGGCGCCCCCTGAATCTCCTGGGCTTCGCCTGCACCTTCGGCATCGGCGCGGCCTGGGGCGCGCGCTACTACGCGCCGCAGTACTTCGCCAGCACCGAGCCCTTCCTCATCCTTTTCTTCATCATGTACGGCACCGTCTCCATCCTCTTCGCCCGGACCCCGCGCGAGAACCCGCGTCTGGACAGCGCCCTGGTCTTTGGCCTGCCCCTGGCCGCCTTCGCCCTGCAGATGGGGCTGGTGCGCGACACGGACATGGGCGGGGCCTTCAGCTGCCTGGGCCTGGCCCTGTGGTACCTGCTGACCCTGGGCGGCATCCGCCGCCTTTCCGCCGGGGGCGATGGGGCCGAGGCAGGCACCACGGGGACGGGGCTACGCCTGCTGGGCGAGGCCCATCTGGCCCTGGGCGTCATCTTCGTGTCCCTGGCCGTGCCCATGGCCCTGGACGCCACCTGGACCGCCTCGACCTGGGCTCTGGAGGGGGCGGGCATGGTCTGGCTCGGCCTGCGCCAGAAGCGCCTGGTCACGCGGGTTTTCGGCGTCCTGTTGCAGTTCGGCGCGGCCGCGGCTTTCGCCGCAAGCCTGACCGGCGTCGAACCCGTCCTGGACGACGGGCAGCTGCTGGCCGGTCTTTTTCTCGGCGCGGGCGGGCTGGCCTCGTCCTGGGCGTGGTGGGCCTTTCCCGCCGCGCGTCTGCGGCAGGAGGAATTCATGCCGGCGGTCGCAGGTTTTTGGGGTGCGGCGTGGTGGTACGGGCCCCTGTATCTGCGCTTCTCTCCCCACGACGGCCCGGCCCTGGTGGCGGCCCTCACGGCCAGCTTGGGCGTCTGGTTCCTGCTGCAGCGAAGGACGGCGTGGCCAGCGGCGCGCCATCTGGCCCAGGCTTCGGCCGCGCTTGCGCTCCCGGCTGCTCTGAACTGGGACAGCCACCCCTCAGTGAACCACGGCTGGTTGGCCTGGCCTCTGGCGCTGGCCACGCTCTTCGCCGCCCTGCGTGCTCTTGAGAACGAATGGACCCCGCGGGCCCGTGGCTGGGCGCACTCGGCCGCTGGCCTGCTCGTTGCGGTACTGGCGGGGCGGGAGGCCCATTGGCAGGCATTCCGGCTGCTGCAAACCGGCAGCTGGGCCGACGCGGCCCTGGCCGTGACGGGCGTCCTGCTCCTGCTGGCGGCCGTGTCCGCGCCCCTGGACTGGCCCCTGCGCCGCCACCGCGCCGCCTATTTGCGGTCCGGGGCCGTGCCGGCCGTGTTCCTGTGCCTGTGGTGGGCGGCCGTCAGCCTGTCCGCCGGGGACCCGTACCCGCTGCCGTACATCCCGGTCCTGAGCCCCATGGACCTGGCCCAGGCTCTGGTTCTGGCCGCCCTGGCCGCGTGGGCGAGGGCCGCAGACAGGGAAAAGGCCTTGGGCGCCTTTTCCCCGGAACGTCGGCTGCCGGCCTTCCTGGCGGCGGGCGGTTTTGCGTGGGCCAACGTGGTCCTGGCCCGCAGCGTCCATTTCCTGGGCGGCGTCCCCTATTCCGTGGAGGCCCTGTACCGTTCTGCGGTCATGCAGGCCTCGTGCTCGGTGCTGTGGTCCGTGGCCACCCTGGCGGCCATGCTCCTGGGCTGGAGGCGCGCGAACCGGCGCGCCTGGCTGGCCGGGGCGGGGCTCCTGGCCGTGGTGGTCGTCAAGCTCTTTTCGGTCGATCTCGACGGCATCGGCACGGTGGCGCGCATCGTATCGTTCCTGGGCGTGGGCCTGCTCATGCTCGTCATGGGGTATTTCTGTCCGCTGCCCCCCAAGGAGGGAAAATGATCTTCGTCCTGCTTCTGGCCCTGCTTATACCTGTATCTGCTTTCGCGGTCTCGCCCATGGATTTCGCCGGCGGCTTCGTTCTCGAAGCCGGGCCGGGCCATTCCCTGCAGCGCCTCGAATTGCCGTTTGCCGTCTACAACGCCAGCGCCCGCGCCGACTTGGGCGATGTGCGCGTCTTCAACGCCGCCGGGGAAGAGGTGCCCATGCATCTGCGCAGGGTGGCTGCGGAGCCCGTCCCGGCCGTGAGCCTGCCACTTTTCCGGCTCGGGCCTGTCAGAGGGAGCGGCGACGTCGACTTCCGCCTGCAGGTGCGCACCTCGGAGCGCGGCGCCGTGGTCGAAACCCTGGTCCGTCCTTCAGCCGGTGAGAGCCGCATGATCCTGCTCGACGCCACGGCTGCGCCATCTGGCCTTGGTGCCCTTCGCTTCGGGCTGGGCGGCGGCGACACGATGCTGCGCGTCGCCGTGCGCGGCAGCGACGACCTGGCGACGTGGCGCGACGCCGGCGGCGGGGTTCTGGCGCGCATGGAGCATCCCGGCGGCCGCATCCTGCAGGACCGAGTCGAGTTGTCGGGGCGGGCCTGGAAATACTATCTTCTGTCGGCGGACCAGGACCTGTCAGGCCTGGAATCGGCCTTGGGGGAAGCTGGGACGGGGCAAGCCGTGCGCCGCTTCGTCCCTCTGGCCGGGGCGGTCGTGGAGTCCGGGACGTACGAGTACGCCCTGCCGGCGGGGCTGCCCGTCGATCTGCTCGATCTGGGCGGTGACGAGGACAGCGTGGTAGGGGTGGAGGTGTTCACGCCGTCGGGTGACGGCTGGCGCAGCGCGGCCCGCGGCACCCTGTTCCGGCTGACGGTGGACGGGCAGCGCTTGGCTGGGCCCGGCCTGCCGTTGCGCGGGACGTTGCCGAGGCTGCGGGTCGCCATGCAGGGGACACCTGAGCCGCTGCGCGCTGGCTGGCTGCCGCACGAACTCGTGTTCATGGCCCAGGGCGCCGGCCCCTACACCTTGGCCGTCGGCAACCCTGGCGTGCAGCCGGGTAAGGACCTGCTGGCGCCGATGCTGGCCGGCGGCCGGGCCGATGCGCCCATGGGGCGGGCCGTGCTGGGAGAATGGCGGAGTCTTGGCGGAGAGGGACGCCTCAAACCGCCGCTGGAATACACGAAGATCGCCCTGTGGGCGGTGCTGGGCCTGGGCGTGGCCCTGCTCGGGGCCATGGCTTGGCACCTGGCCCGAGGCATGGACGGGGCCGGCCGCGCCTAGTTCAGGGACGCCTGCACCACCCGGAAGTTGGCCAGGATGTCGTCGATGAGGCCCGGGCAGAGGAGGATCTCCCGGGCCTCGGCCTGGGAGAAGATCTCGCGGTAGCTGGGATCCAGGCGGTCGAGCCGACTCACGTCGTCGAGCAGGGTGCCGTCCGGGGCGATGAGCTTGGCCACCTGATTGGCCAGGAAGAGGACGGTCAGGTACTTGGCGTGCTCGGCGTTGCAGTCCAGCTGCTGGACTGGGATCAGGGCCGGGAGGTGGTGGTCCAGGACCAGGGACTTGAGCTGGCCCGGGATGCTTCCCGACGTGGCCATGACCCATGCCGCCTGCAGGTGCGTGACCGTCAGGCTCTCGTATTCGGCGCTCAGGTTCTGAGGGTAATCGGCGTTCTCGTCCGGATTCTTCATCAGCAGCACGAGGACGAGCTTGCCGATGTCGTGCATGAGGCCGGCCGTGTAGAGGGTGCCGCTGTCCAGGTCCTGGCGGGCCTTGGCCATGTGCGCCGCGGTGATGGCCGTGGCGTTCATGTGCTGCCAGACGCTCTTGAACATGCGGCGGTGAACGGGGTGTTTGTAGAGGGAGTAGGGCAGGACGCCGAAGGCGATGAGATTCTTCAGGTTGACGAGGCCCAGGATGCTCACGGCCGTATGTACGGATTTGACGTCCATGGCCGTGCGAAAGAACGGCGAATTGACGGTCTTGAGCACCCTCCCCGAGAGCAGGGGATCGCGGGTCACGAGGTCGCCCAGGTCCTTCATGCTGGCGTCGGGGTTGTCCAGGGCCGAGAGGGAGGAGTGCAGTGTGCCGACTTTCTCGAAGGCCTTGACCAGATTGGTCATGGCCGTGACGGTCAGGGCCGGCGGCGCCTCGTAGACATGGGTCATCTGCACTTCCGTGGAGGCATGGGTGCCGCCGTAGATGTGGTCCAAGGCGCGGGAAAGCACGAGTTCCCATTCCGAAAACGCGTTTCTTTCCCCGAATGACGGAGGCAGATGCGTCGAAACGGTGCCACTCCCTGCAACATCCTTCGGGTCAGTATTGCGCATAAGGAATACATATCCAAGGCCGGCGAGGGTCAAGAGCGCAGGTATTACAAAAGTGTATGACATGGAATTCCCTACATGCAGTCGGTCAGCGATGCAGGAGAATTATATCACTTCTATTTGCCTTGCAACGTGTTTCGAGCGTTCGTATCCATTGTCATTTTCTGAATTCCTTTAATCTCTAGTAAATTTGTCTGATTTATCCAAAAATTCGAATTGTTATGTGCTGTCTTGAGTGACAAAATACTCGATATATGAATTTTAATTTGAAATGAAAATTATAGTATATCACATATAAAATTTTGTCGTTATTTTATTTTTTCAATGAAAAAGCCCCCTTTCGGGGGCTTTAAGTTCTCTTTGTAGATTGATATTTAGGCTTGCTAGAGTCCTGCGTCGTCCACCAACTCCATGCTGCGGGCGGCGCGCACTTCGTCTAGCCGCTGCACGGGCGTGGTCACCGGGGCGTCGTGGATGGACTCGGGGTCCGTCTCCACGCGTCCGAGGATCTCGATCAGGTCGTCCACGAAGCCGTCCAGGGTTTCCTTGCTCTCGGTCTCGGTGGGCTCGAACATGAGGCATTCCTTGACGATGAGCGGGAAGTAGATGGTCGGCGCGTAGTGTCCCTTGTCCAGCAGGGCCTTGGCGATGTCCAGGGCGCGCACTCCCTTTTCGGCCTGCTTGGCGGCCGAGGCCACGAACTCGTGCATGCAGATGCGGTCGTGGGGGATTTCCAGGTGCTCCTCGATGCGCTTGCGGAGGTAGTTGGCGGCCAGGACGGCGTTCTCCGTGGCCCGCACGATGCCCTCGCGGCCCAGGCGCAGGATGTAGGCGTAGGCTTTGAGGATGACCCCGAAGTTGCCGTAGAAGGGCGCGATGTAGCCGATGGACTTGGGATAGTCGTAGTTCAGGTAGTACTGGCCGTCCTCCAGCTTCACCACGCGTGAGATGGGCAGGAAGTCGACCAGGCGCTGGCTGACGCCTACGGGTCCGGAACCAGGCCCGCCGCCGCCGTGGGGCGTGGCGAAGGTCTTGTGCAGGTTCAGGTGCACGACGTCGAAGCCCACGTCGCCCACGCGCATCTTGCCCATGATGGCGTTCAGGTTCGCGCCGTCGTAGTAGAGCAGGCCGTCCACGCCGTGGACCAGCTTGACGATGCGCTCCAGGCCGCACTCGAACAGGCCCAGGGTGTTGGGGCAGGTCATCATCAGGCCCGCCACCTCGTCGTCCAGGACCTTCTCCAGCTCGTCGGGGTCGATCATGCCGTTCTTGGACTGGATGGAGACCACGTCGTAGCCGGCGATGGCCGCCGAGGCCGGGTTGGTGCCGTGGGCCGAGTCGGGCACGATGATCTTGGTCTTCTTGTTGCCCTTGTCGTTGTGGTAGGCGGCCATGAGCATGACGCCCGTCAGCTCGCCGTGGGCGCCGGCCATGGGCTGCAGGGTGAAGGCGCTCATGCCCGTGATCTCGCCCAGGAGCTGCTCGGTCTCGTAGAGGACCTCCAGGGCGCCCTGGGTCATGTGCCCGGCCCCTTTGAGCTGCGGGATGAGCGGGTGCAGGTTCGTGAAGCCCGGCTGGGCGGCCACTGCTTCGGTGAACTTGGGGTTGTACTTCATGGTGCACGACCCCAGGGGATAGAAATTGCTGTCCACGCTGTAATTCAGGCGCGAGAGCCGGGTGAAGTGGCGGATGACGTCGATCTCCGACAATTCGGGCAGCTTCGGCGCCGTGTCGCGCAGCAGATAGGCGGGGATGTCGGCCTCGGTGTTGCCTTTGGGTTCCTTGGGCCACACGCCGGTGCGTCCCTTGGAGGAATCTTGGAAAAGGGTTTTCACAGGGCGCCTCCAATCAGTTCGGCCAGGATGCCGATGCACTGCTTCGTGGTTTTTTCGGTACAGGCCACCAGGAGGTGGTTGTCCATGCCCTGGTAGTAGCGGCCCAGGGGGAAGCCCGGCACGAACTTCATGTCGAGGAGCTTGTCGATGACCTCGTAGGCGCGCACGGGCAGCTTGACCGTGAACTCGTTGCCGAAGGGCTGGTTGACCACGCGCACGCCGGGCAGCCGCTCCAGGCGATTTGCCGCGTAATGGGCGCGCTCGATGCCGGTCTGCGCCGTCTTCTTCAGGCCCTGGGGCCCGAGCAGGCTGATGTACATCAGGGCGCGCAGGGCGCACAGGGCCTGGTTGGAGCAGATGTTGGACGTGGCCTTCTCGCGGCGGATGTGCTGCTCGCGGGCCTGCAGGGTCAGGACGAAGCCCGTCTTGCCGTTCTTGTCCACGGTGCGGCCGGCGATGCGGCCGGGCATCTGGCGGATGAGCTGCTTGTTGCAGGCCATGATGCCCAGGTACGGCCCGCCGAAGCTCAGGGGCAGGCCCAGGCTCTGACCCTCGGCCACGGCGATGTCGGCGCCCATGCTGCCGGGCGTCTTCAGGATCGACTGCATGACGGGATAGGTCGAGATGACGGAGACGATCTTGCGCTCGCGGGCCTTTTCAAAGAGGGCCGTGAAATCCTCGACCGTACCGAAGAAGTTGGGGTTCTGGACGATGACCGCGGCCGTTTCGTCGTTCAGGGCGGCGAGCATGGCGTCCATATCCGTGTTGCAGTCCTTGTGGGGGACGGTGACCAGGTCGAGCTTGAGGTTGGTCGTATAGCTGTCCAGCATGACCCGGTAGATGGGGTTCACGCTCTCGGAGATGAGGATGCGCGAACGCCTGGTGTGCCGCACGGCCATCATGATGGCCTCGTACAGGGCCGTGCCGCCGTCGTAGAGGGACGCGTTGGCGTATTCGAGGTCCATCAGGCGCGCCACGGCGGTCTGGTACTCGAAGATGGCCTGCAGCATGCCCTGGGAGGCCTCGGCCTGGTAGGGGGTGTAGGCCGTGTAGAACTCGCCGCGGCTGCACAGGGCGTCCACGGCGCTGGGGATGTAGTGGTCGTAGAAGCCCGCCCCGAGGAACGAGGTCAGGTCCGTGTGGTTCCGGGCCGCTGTCTTGTCGAGCTTTTGGCGGACTTCCATCTCGCTGAGGCCGGAGGGAATGTTCAGCTCCCCGGCCCGGAATTTTGCGGGAATATCCTCGAACAGGGCTTCGATGCTGTCCACGCCGATGGCGGCCAGCATCTCCCGCTGTTCTTCGGGAGTGTGCGGAATGAAGGGCATGGTGCCTCCGGGTATGGGGCCGCGGTCATCCAGCCGGAGGCGAGGAGTTCGTCAGGTCCTGCGATGAACCTTCGCGCAGCGGAAATAGCGGCCGGGGTGGTGTTTAGTGGGCCTCGGCCGCGCAGAGTTCAGCGTAGGCGTCGGTGTCGAGGAGGCCCTGGGGCTGTGCGGACAGCTTGACCCTGAACATCCAGCCGGCGCCGAAGGGCTCCTTGTTGATCAGCTCGGGGGCGTTCTCGAGTTCGCTGTTGACCGCGACGACTTCGCCGCTGACGGGAGAGTATATCTCGCTGGCCGCCTTGACGGATTCGACGGAACCGATCTCCTTGCCGGCCTGGGCCTGGTCGCCGGGCTGGGGCAGTTCGACGAAGGTCAGGTCGCCGAGCTGTTCCTGGGCGAAATGGGTGATGCCCACTACGGCTTCGTCGCCTTCGATTCTGACCCATTCATGGGATTTTGCATACATAAGCTCTTTGGGATTCATGCCAGCCTCCAGATGAAGTAGGGAAAAATATGGGGGAATTGCCCCCTAAGCCCCTTGAGTTCGGGGTGACATAAATATAATGCCACGAAAGCGCAATGAAGAGAAGTGGGACAGTGCAAATCGATTATGCATTGCCCGTGACTGCAAGGAGGAAGCTATGCGGTTGTGGCGTTTGTTGGTCATGTTGCCGGCGTTTTTGTTCGTGTCCCAGGGGGCGTGGTGTGCGGGACTCGGGGCGAAGCAGGTGGAGGGGTTCATCGGTGCCATGCAGGAACTCAAGCCCTATTTCGACCAGTATGCCGACGAGGCCGAGGATGACGGGGACGCCACGAGCACGTCCCGCCTCATGGGTGACTGGGCCAGGAGCCTGAAGGACCAGCGCGAGGTCGAAGGCATGCTCAAAAAGCATGGCTTCAATGTCGAGAGCTGGAGCGAGGTCTCCCAGCAGGTGACCCAGGCCTATATGGCCGTCAAGCTCGGCAAGGACGGCGAGAATGTGCTGGGCCAGATGCAGCAGTCCGTGGACGAGATTCAGGCCAGCAAGGACATCCCCGCCGACTCCAAGGCGCAGATGATCGAGCAGATGAAGCAGAGCATGGTGGAAATGGAGAAGACGCTGGCCACCTCCGTGGAAAACCGGGAAGCGGTCAAGCCTTTCATTCCGCAACTGGACACCATCTTCGACTGGCAAGAGTAAGGTCTTGTCCGTACATGGGATGCCGCCTTCGGGCGGCATCCGCATTTTCAGCCCCTGCATCTTTTTCGGAAGTCTTCGTCGCCGGTCTCACCTGGTCCTGGCCTGCCTGACCATCCCCGCCATCCGGCGATCCAGCATCGCACGCCGTACGTGTTCCAGGTCCTGTACGACTGCCAGCCCGCGTCGGAAGCCGGCGCGGTTACGTTGGCACGTCGTGGCGTTTCCGGTTCAGTCGATAAGCACGATGCGGTCGGGCTCCAGGCGGATCTTGCGGTCCTTGTAGAGTCTGCCCAGGGCCTTCTTGAAGGCGGATTTGCTCGTCCCGAAGGCGGCGGCGATGTGTTCGGAGGGGCTCTTGTCCGTCAGCGGGGCAACGCCGCCGTTGGCGCGCAGGTATTCGACGATGCGCCCGGCGAGCATGTCCACGCCGGACAGTCCGGGGGGCAGCAGGGACAGGTCAAGCTTGTTGTCGGGCCGCACGGCCTTGACGAAGCCCCTGACGCGCTGGCCGTAGCGCAGTTCGCCCGGCGCGTCGTCGCGGAAGACGAGGCCCAGGTGCGTGTTGTCGACCACAGCCTTGAAGCCGATGTCCGAGAAGCCGCAGATGAGCAGGTCCACCTCCTGACCCGGCACGAAGCCTGAACCGTCCTCGTTCAGATGGGAGTGGAGCTTGGCCGTCCCGGCCAGGCGTCCGGTACGCTCGTCGAGGTAGACCAGGATGACGTAGGAGCGCCCCTCTTCCAGGGGTTTGTACTGCTCCGAGGCCGGGACGAAGAGGTCCTTGGGCAGCCCCCAGTCCACGAAAACGCCGGATTTGGTCACGGCCACGACCTTCATGAAGGCGCATTGGCCGAGCTCGGCCTTGGGCCGGGCCGTGGTGCCCGTCAGGACGGCCTCGGAATCGCGGTACAGGAAGACGGAGACCTCGTCGCCGACGGCGACACCCGCCGGCAGCTCCCGCTTGGACATGAAGACCTCGCCGAGGTCGCCGCTGTCGAGGAAGGCCCCGCCCGTGACCAGTTTCATGATTTTCAGGCTGGCTGTGGTGCCGATGCGGCTCATAACTCCTCCCGTGAGATGGCGGCCAGGCCGGCCAGGAACCTGCGCAGCAGCTGGTCGCGGCACGGCATGTAGTTGCGGTGCGAAGGGTTTCGGAAGAGCGCCGAAAGTTCCGATTTGGAGGCCTTCATGCCGCCGGCCTCCAGGATGCGCAGCATGTCCGCGTCCTTGAGCTCCAGGGCGATGCGCAGCTTGCGCAGGACGAGGTTGTTGTTCAGCTCGCCGGACTCGGTCGGGTCCTGGTCGCGAGGACCGCGACGGGAGATGACGAGCCCGTCGAGAAAGGCCAGCAGCAGGATGTCGGGACAGTCGACGAAGCCGGGCTCCTCGTCCTTTTTCAGCAGCAGGTCGAGGTCGCCGGGGCTCAAGGAGTGTCCGCCGAGGCCGAAGAGGCGCAGGAGGGCGGCGTTGTCCAGGTTCAGGGCATAGCGCAGTCTGCGCAGGATGTCGTTGTTGGTCATGTACGTGTTTCCTTTAGGTGCCCCACCGAGTACACGGGATGGGTCCGGCGGTCATCTGAAAAATGGGGCGCTGCAGGCCATATTGGCCCTTGACCCCGTGGTTTCTGCTGGTAGGGCATACGTCATGCGCTGTCATACGGCTCGTCTTACACGTCCACGCCTGCCGCAATGCGTCTTCGTCGCTGCGGTGGCCGCAATCCTGGCAATGACTCTTGTCGCCTGGTCGCCCGAAGGCGTCTGGGCGGCCCCCACGCCGAAGATCAGGCTGCAGCTCAAGTGGCGTCATCAATTTCAGTTCGCCGGCTATTACGCCGCCCTGGAGAAAGGCTATTTTCGCGAGGAAGGGCTCGATGTCGCCTTCCTGGAGCGCACTGCCGGCGCCGAACCTTCTGATAGCCTCCTTTCGGGCCGCGCCGAATTCGCCGTGGAATCGCCGTCGGTCCTTGTCCGGCGCTTGAAGGGCGATCCGCTGGTGGTCCTGGCCGCCATTTTCCAGCACTCCCCGAACATGCTCATGGCCGTGCGCGGCGCGGGCATCGGTATGCCCCACGATCTGGTCGGCAAGCGTGTCATGTTCGAACCGGAATTCGACGTGGAGGTTTCGGCCATGATCGCGGCCGAGGGCATGAACCCGGACGCCTTCGAGGTCGTGCCCCACACGTGGAGCGTGGATGACCTTGCCGCGGGCCGCGTCGACGCCATGAGCGCCTACATGACGAGCGAACCGTATCTGCTGCGGCGCATGGGCCTGGCGCCTCTGATCATGCGGCCCTCCCACTACGGCGTCGATTTTTACGGGGACTGCCTGGTCACGACCAAAGGGCGCATCAGCGAAGACCCCGAAGGCGTGGAAGGCTTCCTGCGCGCCGTCAGGCGCGGCTGGGCCTACGCCATGTCCCACCCCGGCGAGATGGTGGACCTGATCCACGCCAGGTACGCGCCGGACATTCCCAAGGAGCAGCTCCTCTTCGAGGCCGAGGCCATGCGCGAACTGGTCAGGGCCGACCTCGTCGAGATCGGGCACATGAACCCCGCGCGCTGGAGACAGATGGCCGGGGCGTACGCCCGCCTGGGGCTGGTCGCGGAGGATGCCGACCTGTCGGGGTTCATCTATTCGGAGCTCAAGGACGACGTGCGGGCCAGAAGGGAGAGGCTGGTCCGCGTCTCGGTGGTTGTCCTGCTGGCGGCCGTCTGCGTCGGCAGCAGCATCGCGGGCGTTCTTTTCCTCTTCAATGCGAGGCTGGGCCGGAAGGTGCAGGAACAGACCGCGGCCCTGACGGCCAGCGAGCGGAGTTTCCGGGTCTTTTTCGAAATGGCGGGCATGGGCGTCGCACAGATCGACGGCGTGACGGGAAACTTCTGCAAGGTCAACGAGAAGTTTCGGGAACTGACGGGCTGCACGGCGCGGGAGTTGAGCGCCATGACCTGGCGCGACCTGGTCCGCCCCCGCGACCTCGGGATGCTTGAAGACGCCCTGGATACGCTGCTGGCCGAACGGCTCATGGAGACCACGCTGGAGGTCCGCATTGTGCGCAGGGATGCCCCCCCGTTCTGGGGCATGGTCACCGTCTCGGCCCTGTGGGCCGATAGTGACAGGCCGGAGTTCTACCTCATCGTGGTGCGCGACATCTCGGCCCGCAAGAACGCCGAGGAAAAGCTCCTGCTGGCCAACAAGGTGTTCGAGAACACCATCGAAGGCATCGTGGTCACGGACCCCAAGGGGCAGATCGTGCAGGTCAACCCCGGATTCACGACCATCACCGGGTACGCGGCCGAGGAGGCCATCGGCCACAACCCGCGCCTCCTCAAGTCCGACCGGCACCCCCAGCATTTCTACCATCACATGTGGACCCAACTGGTGCATGAAGGGCATTGGGCCGGGGAAATCTGGAACCGCCGCAAGAACGGGGAGTCCTACCCGGAGTGGCTGACCATCAGCGCCGTGAGGAACGAGGCCGGACTGACTACCAACTACGTGTCCATCTTTCACGACATCACGGAGCTCAAGCGCCAGGAGGACGCCCTCAAATATCAGGCCCAGCACGACGCCCTGACCGGGCTGCCCAACCGCATGCTGCTGGACGACCGGCTGCGCATGGCCCTGGCGCAGCTGGGGCGCAGCGGGGAAAAGCTGGCGCTGCTGTTCCTGGACCTCGACAACTTCAAAAACATCAACGACGGCCTCGGCCACGGGGCCGGCGACGCCCTGCTGGTGGAGCTCTCGCGCCGGCTGGAAGGCCTCCTGCGCGCCGGCGACACCTTGGCCAGGTTGGGCGGGGACGAGTTCCTCATCCTGCTGCCGGAAATCGAGGCCGTCGAAGGCGTGAGCCACATCGCCACCCGCATCCTGGAGGCCCTGGGCCGGCCCTTCAGCCTCGGCGACGTTGAGTTCTTCGTCACGGCCAGCCTGGGTGTGACCATCGCCCCGGACGACGGGAACGAGGTCGGCAAACTCATCAAGAACGCCGACATGGCCATGTACCGGGCCAAGAACCTGGGCCGCAACAACTACCAATTCTTCACGCCCGAAATGGACGCGGCGGCGCACCGGCGCATCTCCCTGGAATCGAAGCTGCGCAAGGCCATCGAAGGGGAGCGCTTCGAACTGCATTACCAGCCCCTGGTGCGCATGGACACGGGCCGCATCGTCGGGGTCGAGGCCCTGGTGCGCTGGCGCGACGGCGACACCCTCGTCTCCCCGGCCGAGTTCATCCCTCTGGCCGAGGATTCGGGCCTGATCCTCCCCCTGGGCGAGTGGGTCCTGCGCACGGCGGCCCGCCAGGCCAAGCTCTGGCAGGACGCCGGATTCGAGCTGAGCATGTCCGTGAACATCTCCTCGCGGCAGTTTGCGGGGGCCGGGCTGGCCCAGACCCTGGGCGAGGTGCTCGCGGACACGGGACTGCAGCCCGGCAGGCTGTATTTCGAGATCACCGAGTCCATGCTCATGGGCGACGTGGCCAAGGCCGAGGCGACCCTCAATTCCCTGCGGGCGGCAGGCGGGACCTTCTTCCTCGACGACTTCGGGACGGGCTACTCCTCCCTGTCGTACCTCAAGCGCCTGCCCATCGACGGGCTCAAGATCGACCGCTCCTTCATCCGCGACATCACCGAGGACCAGGACAGCCTGGCCATCGTCACGGCCATCGTGTCCATGGCCCGGACCCTCAACCTGCGCATCGTGGCCGAAGGCGTGGAGACCGAGGCCCAGCGCCGCATCCTGGCCGGCCTGGGCCCCATGACGATGCAGGGCTATCTGGCCAGCCGGCCCGTGCCGGCCGCTGAATGCGAAAAGCTCCTGGCCCGCGGCGCGCTGCTGCCGGCCCTGGCGTCCTGAATCTCACCGCGACCGAATCCGCCGCATAACGAAAAGGCCCCTGCGAGGACGCGGCGCGTCCTCGCAGGGGCCCGTTTTTTCGCACGCACCCGGGGCGCTATATTCTGAACTTTCCGACCATGGCGTTCAGGTCGCGGGCCAGGCCGCTCAGACCCTCGGAGCTTTGCTGCACGGCTTCGGCCGAAGAGGCGATGTCGCCCGAGGCGGCGTTGACGGAGGCCACTTCCCTGGCGATGTCGCGGGTCACGGTGTCGGCCTGGGACACGTTGGTGTTGACCTCCTGCACGCCCTGGGCGGCCTGTCCGACGTTGTCGGCTATGTCGCGCGTGGTCACGGACTGCTCCTCCACGGCCGCGGCGATGCTGCCGACGATGGCGTCGACCTCGTCGATGACCTGGGTGACCTGCTGAATCTCCGAAACCGTCACGCCCGTGGCGCCCTGAATGCCCTGGATCTTGTCCCTGATCTCCTCCGTGGCCCTGGCGGTCTGCTGGGCCAGCTCCTTGATCTCGTTGGCCACCACTGCGAAGCCGCGGCCGGCCTCGCCCGCCCTGGCCGCCTCGATGGTCGCGTTCAGGGCCAGGAGGTTGGTCTGGGACGAGATGGCCGTGATGGCCTCGGTGACCTTGCCGATTTCCTGGGCGGCCGCGCCCAGTTCATTCACGCGGCGTGAGGCCTCGCCGGCCTTGCCCACGGCGTGTCCGGTGATCTCCTTGGCCTTGGAGGCGTTCTGGGAGATCTCGGAGATGGTCGCGGTCATTTCCTCCGAAGCCGAGGCCACGGTGGAGATGTTGGTCGAGAACTCCTCCATGGCCGAGGCCACGGAGTTCATGTTCGAGCTCATCTGCTCGGTGGCGGCGGCGACGGTGGTGGACTTGGAGGTCATGTCCCCCGAGGCCCGGCGCAGCTGCGTGGCCAGTCCGAGCAGGCCCTGGGAGGCCTGGTTCAGCTGGTTCGAATTGCCGACCACCTCGCGGATGATGCCGTGGACCTGCTCGACGAAGGTGTTGAACCATTCGGCCAGCTCCTGGGTCTCTGTGCCGGAGGTGTCCTTGAGGCGCGCCGTGAGGTCGCCCTCGCCCTCGGCGATGTCCTTGAGCATCCCGATCATGCGTTTCAGCGGGGTGATGATGGAGCGGATGAGGAAGATCGTCAGGGGCAGGATGAGGAAGGCGAAGCCCGCGCCGATGAAGGACAGGGCGATGGTCAGGGACCGCGCGGCCGCGGCCTCCAAGTCGGCGGCCACCGCGGCCTGGGCCTCGGCGATGTTGTCGATGTACACGCCCGTGCCGATCCACATGTCCGTGCCGGGGATCATGACGGCGTAGCTGAGCTTGGGCTGGTCGCCCTTGTTGGGCTTGGCGAAGACGTACTCGACGAAACCTCCCCCGGCCTGGGCCTGCTTCTGCAGCTCCTGGACGAAAAGGATTCCGCCCACGTCCTTGCTTCCTCCCATGTCCTTGCCTTCGGATTCGGGCTTGGGCGGCAGCACCCGGCACACGGTGCCCTGGTAGACGAAGAAGTAGCCGGACTTGTCCGCTTCGAAGCGGATGTCGCCGATGAGCTTCTTGATGATGCCAATGCGCCGGTCGTTGTCGCTCTCGCCCTGGATGGCCGCGCCGATGCTCGTGGCCATGTTCTTCGTGGCGACCATGATCTTGGCGCGGGCGTCCTCGTTCATGATGCGACCCACGGTGGCGATCATGTCCTCCTTGGTGCCGCGCGCCTGGAAGATGAAGAAGGTCACCACGGCGCCCATGAAAAGCAGCATGATGCCGGTCAGGAACAACAGCCGGTTGCGGATTCCGAAGCGAATGCCCATGGTGTGCCTCCTCATGGATGGTGCGTGGTTTTCGTCTTTCTCGATGTTCAAGGCTCCTGCGGAAAAACGCGTCTTCCGGACACTGCGCCAGCCCTGCCTCGACTGCCTGAACGCTGTTCAAGCCTGTCTTCGGGATTTGGAGCGGAGCTTGTCTGACAATATATCCGATCAGCCGAAAAAAACAAGAAAATGTATGACATGCCGGCGTTCCCAGAGCGGGGCCGGAAGGGGTGAAGGCGGTGCGGTTGGTCAGGGCGCGTCGGCCTGATGGTTTTTGCGTCCGTACATGGACAAGTCGGCCAGGCGCAGGAGCGTAGCCATGTCCTGGGGCGACTGCGGATCAAAGCCCACGCAGCCATGGGTGATGCCCATGGCGTAGGGCAGGCGTCCCTCGCGGTTGATGTCCCGGATGCGCTCGTCCACCTGGTTCCAGACCCGATTGGCTTCGACCTGGCCGCAGCCCGGGAAGACGACGACAAACTCGTCGCCTCCGACGCGGTAGATCTCGTCGCTGGAACGGATCGAGGAGCGCAGGACGGCCACAACCTCCTTGAGGTAGGTGTCCCCGTGCAGATGGCCGTGGGTGTCGTTGACGTGCTTGAGCTTGTCCACGTCCACGAAGCAGAGCATGAATCGCTCCCCGCGCTCCGTGGACGAGGCGATCGTGCGCGGCATCTCCGACTCGAAGGCTGCGCGCGTGAAGGCCCCGGTCAGGGGATCGATGCGCACCGTGCGCTCCAGGTGGCGGCGTTTGCGCCGCTGCCAGCCGTAAAAGCCGAGGAAGGCCATCAGGAGCAGGACGATGATGGCCATGAGGATCACGATGGTCCAGACGGCCCGGGTGTAGCGGGCCGATTCCGCGTCGTCGTTGATGAGAACGGCGTCCTGGGGCAGCGGGCGGCGATTCAGGCCGAAGCGCCGCATGACGCCGGCGTCGAAGATGAGGCTTTTGGGGCTTTCCACGATGACGGGCAGGTCGCGGGCGCTCTTGCCGGACAGGATTTGCCGGGCCAGGGAGCCGGCCGACAGCCCCTGATGGTACCCGCTGGTCACGACGCCGCCCACGGTCCCCGCCCCGAGGTAGAAGTCCCAGAAGGAGAAGACCGGCACGGGGCTGACTCCGACGATTTTCGCGCAGCTTTCATCGTAGGTGAAGGTGTTGCCGTCCTTGTCCCGGTTCATGCTCATGAGCAGGATGATGGCGTCGGGAGGCAGGGATGCCAGCCGTTCCAGCAGGCGGGTCATGGACATGTTCTGAAGCATTTCCACCCGCAACCGTTCGGGCAGGAGGGGGCGCACCTCCTCGAAGCGCTTCAGGTTGCCCAGGCCCGTGGGCGTGGCGTCGTTGATGACGACGAGGTGCCGGGCGCCCGGCACCAGATCCGTCGCGGCCTTCACGGTGCCGACGATGTCGTAGGATTCGAGCACCCCGGTGATGTTCTCGGCGGCCATGGCCGGCGGGTTTTCGAGGTAGTTGACCCCGCAGAAGACAATGGGGGCGCCCGGGAAAAGGGCCTTGCGGTACTGACGGGCGAAGTTGAAGGCATTGTCGTCGGAGGTCAGGACCGCCGAAAATTTTGTGAAGCGGTACTTTTCGCGCAGCAGGAGGTAGTTCAGGTAGGTGAATTCGGCTTCGGGATGCCGTTTGGTATCCATGTACTCGACATGCAGTTCCGTGCCGCCCGGAAAATTCGCCAGGTTTTCCGTGATGCCGCGCAGGATGTCGTCCGTCCAGCGGAAGCCCGCATTGTAGGAGTGCAGGACCAGAATGTCCCGGCGCGTTCCCTGCCCGACGTTGAAGAAACGGGTTTCCTCGGGAAACTGGATGGTGGAGAGGCCGAAACGCGCCATCTCACGGACGTCGACTTCGAGAGCGACGACATCGTCGACGACCACGGGAATCCGTGACGGGCTTTCCCCCGACAGGATGCGCGCCGCCAGGTTTCCGGCGATGCGCCCCTGAGCGTACCCGCTCGTCAGGTAGCCGCCCAGAAGCCCGTGGCCCATGAGGAAGTTCCAGGCGCCGAAGACCGGCGTCGGGCTGGCCTTGGAGACGACGCCCATGGCCTCTGCGGGTTCGTAGACGTTGCCGTTGCGGTCGCTGGAGTAGAGCAGGAAAAGCAGGCCCGTTTCCGGCCGCAGGCCGGACACCTCGCGCGCCAGCTGCGGCAGGGGCAGGTCGTCGAGGACCCGGAGGGAGAGATCCGCGGGAAAGACGGTGCGCAGGTCCGCGAGGATGGCCTGTCCGGTGTCGGTGCGGTCCACGATCACGGCCACCTCGCGCAGGTTCGGCTTCAGGCTGCGCATGAGACGGATGGTCGCCGGAAGGTCCGCGTGCTCGCGCACTCCCGTCATCCAGGGCGGCACGGCCGGCAGGGGGCTGGCGTTGACGCCGCAGAAGACCGTCGGGACGCTCCCGAACATTTCCTCGCCGCGCCCCAGCATCAGCTTGAAGGCTGCTTCGTCCACAGCCACTACGAGGTCCGGACGCATGAAGGCGTATTTGCGCTTCAAACAGTCCGGCAGGCTGTCAATGTAGGTTTGGTCGAGGTTGCGCTTGGTATCCAGGTGCTCGACCCTGATGACGAGCTCCGGGTCGAACTGATGCAGGCTGGTCTCCAGGGCGTGCAGGATGTCGTCGGACCACTTGTAGCCGGGATGGTAGGAATTGAGGACAAGCACCTGGCCGGCGCCCTGTGCCCCTTGCGGGCACAGGGCGAGGAAAACGACCGCCAGGATGGACAGCAGCACGCAGCGAAAGGGGCTCCAGGCGGCCGTTCCGGGATCAGCCAAGGAGCGTCTCTCCCTGCAGCACGCTTCCGGCGGGCACCACGGCCTGGACCGGCCCTTTGTTGACGATGCGCACGTCGCCGACGCAGCGCACCCCCTCCTCGAAGCGCACGTCCCCTTCGACCTTCAGGCTCGCGCAATCCAGCAGGGACGGCGGGGTCTGGGGGAAGCGCTCGAGAAAGGCGTCGATCTTCTTGAAGAACTTTCCGTCCAGGGAAACCTCCGGCATGGCGTCCTTGCGCAGCGGGTTGGGCACGATGGTGTCACGCTCCGTGCGGATGAAGCAGTCGGACATGACCAGCAGCAGGTCGTTCGTGGTCTTGACCGGGGCGAAGCGCTTGCGGGGCACGATGACGGCCTGGGCGTTCAGGAAGTTGGTGATGGCCGAGCCCATGGCCGTCTCCAGCTGGAAGACCTTGGGCGAGGCAGGGTCGCGCGGGTCCAGGGTCTTGGGGTTGATGATGAGGTCCAGCGGCATCATGCGGTGGGACACGAAGACCGACTGCAGCACGCGCAGGTCGACCCAGATGGAATTGGTGTTGAAGAAGCGGTACTTGCCGATGTCGCCGAAGGAGTCCATCTCCTGGTCCGGGCACTGGGCCACCTCGCGCAGGGCCAGCTGGTTGTTCTTCTTCAGGCGGCAGAGGTGACCTCCCTTCTTGTCCTGCTCCGTGCGCCGGGCCACCTCCATGAGGAAGGGCAGCTTGTGGTGAACCATGTAGCCGAGCAGCCGGCGGTTCATGATGGCCCCGAGGTTGTCGGAGTTGGAGATGAAGGCGTAGTTGTAGCCCTTGTCCAGCAGGGCGTCGAGAATGCCCGAGGTGATCATGGCCGTGTAGATGTCGCCGTGGCCGGGGGGGTTCCACTCCAGCTCGGGGTTCTGGGGCCAGGAGGCCGGGGAGTGGTCCTTGGCCATGATCTTTGGGTAGCGGTGCTGGAGAAAGGCCAAGTCGATGCCGGTGGTGCCGTTGTTGAAGTTCCCGACCTTGAGCATGGTGTCCATGTGGGTCTTGAAGCTGTTCATGAAGATCTGCGGGAACTCCACGCCGTAGTGGGCACGCACGGTCTTGGCCTGCAGGAGGATGAGGTCCAGGAAGCTCAGGCCGTCCTTGACCGGGATGAGGGATTTGGCCGACTCCAGGCCCATGCTCGTGCCCAGGCCGCCGTTGAGCTTGATGACCGCGGTCTGCTCCAGGGCCTTTTCGCCGACGTCCTTGAACTGGTCCATGGCGTCGTAATCGGCCAGTTCGACGTCCTCGACGGGCAGGATGTCGCGGTCCGAGAGCTTGCCTTGGGCGCCGTAGAGGAACTGGTTGAAGTAGCACTTGAAGGTGTTGATGACGATGGGCGGCAGTCCCTGCTGTTCCATCTTCAGGGCGAAGGGGCGGAAGAGGGTGGAGAGCTTGGGGTCGTCGACGCTGACGCAGCTTATATCCTTTGCCATGAGGTTTCCTTGGTGATTGAGGTTTCGCGTGCGCACGTCCGGGCCGGTGCGCGAGCATCCCGATTCGGGTCGCGGATGTGTGCCAGAAATAGTTCAACAAAGTCGGTTCGTCCATATGGCCGAAGGACGAAAGTGGAACATTTTTCTTCGTTTGCGCAAAAAAAGCTGCCAGACGGGAGCCCACCCGCCTTTGTCAGGGGTGGACGGGGAGGCTGACGGTCATGATCGCCCGGCCTTCCGCGCGGGTCAGCAGGAGATGGCCGCCTATGCGCTCCACCAGGCGGGAGCACATGGCCAGGTTCACCTCCTCGTCCTCGAAGGGCATGAACAGGCGGTATTCGTCCACGGCCGCGTCCCCGACGGGGCTCATGGTCAGGGTCACGTGGAGCAGGCCTGCGGCCGCGGACGCCGTGATGTGGATGGAGCCCGACTCGGCCACGACGTCGGCACCATGGCCGAGGAGATAGATGAAGATGCGGTGCAGGAACTCCTGGTCCGCCAGGACGGGCGGCAGATCGTCGTCGATCTCGTTTCTGCAGGCGATGGACTTGTGCTCCAGGCGGATGGACAGCAGGCGCATGACGAAGTCGAGGGTTGCGGGCACGGAGCAGCGCGTCAGAGTCACGGCCAGGGGTTCGAGGTAGGCGTTGACGCGTTGCACCAGGCGTTCGAGACGGTTGCATTCGTCCATGATGACCTCGGTCTCGCGGGCATCGGGGTACCTGGCCCGCAGCTGCCGGGCGAAGCCGCCCAGGGAGACGAGGGGGTTGCGGATCTCGTGAGCCACCTCTTCGGTCATGCTGCGCAGCATGTTCAGACGCTCGTTCTGAATGAGCACCTTATCCATGTAGGCATTGCGGGTCACGTCCTGGATCATGCCCTCCATGCGGTCCGGGGCGTCGTCCCCGCGGTGCGGGCTGGGTATGGACTGGATGCGCAGCTCGATTTCGTACCCCTTTTTGTGCAGAAATCGGAAATCCAGCCGGAACTCCGTGGCGTTGGCTTTGAAACCGTTCTTCAGGCCGGCCGTGAACTTCCTTCGGTCCGCAGGCGCGATGCGCTTCAGGAAGGCCATGGGCTCCTGCTGTATCTCTTCGGGCGTGTAGCCGAGGATGTCCAGGGTGGCGCGGTTCAGGAACTCGAACTCCCGGTTGCGGTTGATGCTGAAGATGATGACCGGCAGGTTCTGCACGAGACGGAAAAGGTGCTCCTGGCTGTCCTGCACCCGTTGCGTGAGTCGGGCCTGGGCCAGGCAGTTGCGCACGGCGTTGAGAAAGACGTCCATGCTGGCGATGGGCTTGGTGACGTAGTCCCAGGCGCCAGCCTTGAAGGCTTCGATGGCCGCGTCGATGTGCGTCCGGCCCGAGACGATGATGACGGGCGTGGCCGGGCGGAGCCTTTTCATGGCCGAGAGCAGTTCGAGGCCGTCGCCGCCGGGGATGCCGAGGTCCAGCAGGACCAAGTCCGCAGGCCCCAGTTCGAAAAGCTCCAGGGCCTGGTGGGCCTGCGCCGCCTCGCATACGGCGAAGCCGGCGTCCTGCAGGAAATGGCGCAGCGCCTCGCGGAAGGTCGCCTCGTCCTCGATGATCAGTATGGAATCGACCATGTTCAAGCCTCTGCCGTCCGGCGCCCTATGCGCGGGGCATGATGATGGAAAAGATGTTCATGGGCGCTTCGTAGGCGTAGCCGACCCGGCCGCGGTGGAGTTCGACGATCTGCTTGACGAAGGACAGGCCGTGGCCGCTTCCGTCCACGCTGTCCGTCTCCGCCGACCGGAACCCCTCGTCGAAGAGGCGGGCCTGCTCCTCGGGGGGAATCTCGGGACCCGTGGTGGCCACGAAGACGCGGACCCCTTCCCTGCCCTGACCGAAGGAGTCCGGCACGGTCTCCCATCCGTAGCGCATGAGCTTCTCGCCGGTCCCGCCGTCCTGGCCGGCTGGCCTGGTGTACTTGATGGCGTTGGCCAGCAGGTTGGCAAAGACCTGGGAAAAGAGCCCCAGGTCCGCCTGCAGCACGACGTCCTCGTCAATGCGCACGTCCGGGGCGACCTCGATGCGGATGCCTTGGGCGCGGAACATGGACAGGAAGCGCTCGATCTGGGGTTCGAAGATCTGGCTCTTGAAACGGCACGGCTTGAGGAGGAGGTCGTAGCCGCCTTTCTCGAAATGGCTGCGCCGCAGCAGGCTTTCCAGGAACAGGCTCGAATGCTGGAAGCGTCTGGAGATGGTCTTCTGCAGGGCCAGCAGGTCCCGGGCCAGGACGGGCAGTTCGAGACGCGCGTCGCGGTCCGGGGCGTCGCGCCTGGGCGGGGCGAGCCCGTCGATCCTGTGCTGCAGTTGGGTCAGCTGGCGTTCCAGCTGCAGGAAAAGAAGCTTGAACTGGATATTGGGCACGATGACGTTGTGCCCGATGTCACGAACCAGGTTGTTGATGAAGGTGAGGCGCTTGCGGTTGCTCACGGCCGTCAGCTTGACGGCCATGACGCGGGCGGCCCCGCGCGCGTACTCCAGCCAGAACGCATCCTCGTCCGGCGGCACTTCGCGGTGCAGGGACAGGGCGCCGAGCAGCGTCGGCTCCTGTTCGGCGTCGCAGATGGTCACGATGGTGGCCCCGTCAGTACGGACGATGCCCGGAGACTGGGGGCACGGCGGGTCGGGCAGGCTGAACACCTTTGATCCCTGGGCGCTGGTGGTCCGGCGCAGGCGCAGGTCCCCTTTGGGGCCGCGCATGTACAGGGAGGCGGGCGTTCCCAGGCAGATGTCGGGAACGAGCACGCAGAGGGACTTGAAGTCGCGCAGGGATTCGAATTCCAGGCCCAGTTCGAAGAAGATGTTCAGCGCCGTGAGCCTGTCCGCAGGAAGCCCCTCATCCTTGCGGCGGGCGAGACGTTCGAGGATTCTGGTGCGGATGTGGGCGCGTTTTGGCGGCGCGGGCTGCATGGAACACTCCTTGCCGGGCTGGGCCGAACGTCGTCAGCATAGCCCAGGCGCAGGCCTCCCGCAATCAGGGTTTGCGCGTTTTGCCCCGCACGTCGTACTTTTTCGGGTCGAGGTTGTATTTCTTGATCTTGTAGTTGATGATCCGGTAGCTGGCGCGCAGCTCCCGGGCCACCTGCAGCATGTTGCCACCGCACTTCTGCAGGGCCTCCACGAGGATCTCCTGTTCGAACTTGCCCACGGCCTCGCCGAAGGACAGCTGGTTGTCCGTGGCCGAACTCTCGGCCGTCTGCAGGGTCGGGGGCAGATGGTAGGTGCGGATGGCCTCCTCGTTGCAGATCAGCGCCGCGCGCTCCATGCAGTTGCGCAGTTCGCGCACGTTGCCCGGCCACTGGTACTGGGTCAGGAGGTCGATGGCCGGCATGGAGATGCGCTTGATGTTCTTGGCGTATTCCTTGGAGAAGAACTCCAGGAAGTACTCGGCCAGAGGCAGGATGTCCTCCCGGCGCTCGCGCAGGGGCGGAATGAAGATGGGGAAGACGTTGATGCGGTAGTAGAGGTCCTCGCGGAAGCGGCCCGACTGGATGAGGTTCTCCAGGGGCTGGTGCGTGGCGCAGATGATGCGCACGTCGACCTTGATGCTCTTTTCGCTGCCCAGGCGCTGGATCTCGCCCTCCTGCAGGGCGCGCAGCAGCTTGGCCTGGGCCTCGGCGCTCAGTTCGCCGATCTCGTCGAGGAAGAGGGTGCCCGTGTGGGCCAACTCGAAGCGGCCCTTCTTGGTGCCCACGGCGCCGGTGAAAGCCCCGCGTTCATGGCCGAAGAGTTCGCTCTCCAGCAGTTCCGAGGGCAGGGCGGCGCAGTTCAGGCGCACCAGGGGCTTGGTGCGGCGGGAGCTGGCGTTGTGGATGGCCTCGGCCAGCAACTCCTTGCCAGTGCCGGATTCGCCGCGAAGCAAAACCGAGGCCTTGCTGGACGCGACCTGCATGATCTGCCCCATGACGAAGGCCATGGCCTTGGAGGTGGCCACGATCTTGGCCTGCATGAGAGCCTTCTCGCGGTCCATGGTCTCGCCCAGGAAACCCATGGAGGCCCACAGCTCCTTCTGGGCCATGTTCTCCTGCAGGTAGGCGGTCTGGCGGGCGATGACCGCGGCCAGCACCTCCAGAAAGGCGCAGTGCATGCGCAGGACGTCCAGGGGCTGGCAGGGGATGTCGGCGCTCAGCACGCCCAGGGCCTCGGTCAAGCCGTCGGCGTTGATGCGCGAAATGGGCACGCAGATGAAGGACAGCTCGGCCAGTTCCTTGGGGGAACGCCCCATGGCCTTGTTCAGGAACCGCTCGTCACGCTCCATGGCCTCGACGATGATGGGCTTGCCGCTGCCCAGGACCTGCCCCGTGACGCCCTGGCCGGGCGTGTAGGTGGCCTTGACCGGCCCCTTGTGCCCGTACGTCAGGTCGAAGCGGATGGTATTGGTCTTGGGGTCGAAGATGGCCAGGGCCATGCGCTTGTACTTCATGGCCTCGGCCGTCATGGACAGCAGGCTGTCCAGGCTCGACTGGAGGGGGCTCAGGGGGTCGAGCTGCTGCACCGTGGCGTGCAGGGTCTGCAGATAGTGCAGAAAATCGTCGGTTGTCATGAGGATTGCGTCCGATATCCCGAAGTTGGTGCGGGCGAAGCCGGCCGCCGCGCGGTTGCGGCGGCGGGCCGTGCATCGGTCTCTAGCCCTGGGTCTTGGCCTTGAGCTTGCCGATCTTGTAGTCGAGGAAGGCGTCGTTCCCGCTGTCCTTGGTCTTCAGGGCCTCGTATTCGGCGATGGCCAGGTCGGACTGCCCGGCCTTTTCCGCGGCGAAGGCCAGATTGGCGGAGATGGCCCCGGCGAACTCCTCGCCGGCGTCCTTCTTCAGGGCGGACAGGATGGTCACGGCGCCGGCGTAGTCGCCCTTGAAGACCAGGGCCTTGGCTTCGCCGAGCCCGGTCACGGTCTTCATGTTCGCGCTCGGGGCCAGGGCCTTCCAGGCGGCGGCGGCCTTGTCGTAGTCGCCTGCGTCCATGAAGATCCGGGCCAGTTCGAGCTGGGCAGCAGGCCGCAGGCTTGCGGGACCGGTCTGGACGAAGGACTGGAGCTTCTCGGCGCGCGCGGCCTGGTCGTCCAGGACCATGATGGAGCCGAGCTGGCTCACGGCCTTCTCGTGCTGGGAAGACTGGTAGGAGGTGACCCCTGTGTACACGGCCACGGCGGCCACGATGCCGCCGACGGCGATGCCGATGGGCTTGATATTGTCGAGGATCTTTTTCAGCAGGGGATGGATGTCCGAGTCCATTTCCTGTTCGATGGTCTTGAGGATATCGAGATGGGGGGTGCGTTCGTCCATGGAAGGCTCCTTAAATTTCAAATTGCCATTATTGTAAAAGCTCTGCCTGTGTATGCGGAATCAGAAAAAAGGTCAAAGGGAATGCTGCGGGAAAAAATATATTGAGATCAATGAGTTTTTGGCGAAAAGGGGGACTGCGCCCCGACCGTTTCTTGCCTGGCGGACGGCCTTGGTATAGTCTTTAATGAACATCATTTTCACGATTCGGCTTTGGACCCCCAGCAGACAGGAGTGACGGATGAATCTGGAAACGCAAATGCGCGAACTGGCCGCGTCGGCCCGGGCGGCGTCGCGGACACTGGCCACGGCCACGGGATGTCAGCGCGACACGGTGCTGACGGTCCTGGCGGGCCTCCTCGAAGAGACCCGCGGTGAGATTTTCGCGGCCAACGCCAAGGACCTCGACGCCGCCAGGGCGGCGGGCCTCGACGAGGCCCGCATCGACCGCCTGCGCATCACCGACAAGGGCGTCGACTCCATGGCCGCGGCCTGCCGGCACGTGGCCGGACTGTCCGACCCCGTGGGCGAGGTCGAGGGCATGATCAAGCGCCCCAACGGCCTGCTCGTGGGCCGCATGCGCATCCCCCTGGGCGTCATCGCCATCATCTACGAGTCCCGGCCCAATGTGACGGTCGACGCGGCCATCCTCTGCCTCAAGGCCGGCAACAGCGTCATCCTGCGCGGCGGCTCCGAGGCCTACCACTCCAACCAGATCCTGGGCGGCCTCCTGCGCAGGGCCCTGGACACGGCCGGGCTGCCCGAGGGCTGCGTGCAGATGGTCCCGACCACGGACCGGGCCGCGGTCAAGCATCTCCTGTCGCTGGACGAGTATATCGACGTGGTCATCCCGCGCGGCGGCGAGGGTCTCATCCGGGCCGTGGTCAAGGACGCGACCATGCCCGTGCTCAAGCACTACAAGGGCGTCTGCCACATTTACGTCCACGCCGACGCGGACCAGGACCAGGCCCTGGCCATCATCGAGAACGCCAAGGTCCAGCGCCCCGGCGTGTGCAACGCACTGGAGTGCCTGCTGGTCCACCGCGAGGCGGCGCAGTCCTTCCTGCCGCGTCTGGCTGAGCGCCTCGCACCCCAGGGCGTGACCTTCCGGGCCTGCCCCCGCTCCCTGGCCCTGCTCGGCCCCTCGGCCCAGCCCGCGGCGGCCGACGACTACGGCCGCGAGTTCCTGGCACTGACCCTGGCCGTCAAGGTCGTGGACACCCAGCGCGAGGCCGAGGAGCACATTGCCGCCCACGGCTCCGGCCATTCGGAAGCCATCCTGACCCGCACCCACGACCGCGCCATGCGTTTCCTGCGCACGGTGGACGCCTCCTGCGTGCTCATCAATGCGTCCACGCGCTTCAACGACGGCGGCGAACTGGGCCTGGGGGCCGAGATCGGGATCAGCACTTCCAAGATCCATTCCTACGGCCCCATGGGTGTAAAGGAACTGACGAGCCTGAAGTTCATCGTCTTCGGCGAAGGACAGGTGCGTGCCTAACCCCCTGGCCGGATCGGTCGGGATACTCGGCGGCACGTTCAACCCCGTGCACAACGGCCACCTGCGCATGGCCCTGGAGGCCAGGGAGGCCCTGGGCCTGGCGCGGGTGGACCTGATGCCCGCCCGCATCCCGCCGCACAAGGGCGAGGTGGGCTTGCTGGATTTCGACACACGCCTGGGCCTGCTGCGCGAGGCGGTCGAAGGCGTGGACGGCCTGGGGGCGAGCGACTTCGAGGGCGGGATGCCGGTTCCGTCCTACTCCTTCGCCACGCTGACCCGCCTGCGCGAGTTCGCCCCGGACGTGAACCACGTCTTCATCCTCGGCAGCACGGATCTGCTGACCCTGCCCGAATGGCACCGCGGGCTCGAACTGCCACTGCTGGCGGATCTGGCCGTGGTGGACCGCATGGGCATCGGGCTTGACAGGGTCGACGGCTTTCTGGACGAACACTGGCGTTTTGAGAAGGAGGGTCCCGGCCTGCGGCGCATCGCCGGCGGCCGGCTCGTGGCCTTCGTGAGCATGCCGCGGCTTGACATCAGCGCGAGCATGGTGCGGGACAAGTTTTGCGCGGGCCTGGAGACATCCGGGCTCGTGCCCGAGGCGGTCAGGCGCAGGTTGCGGGACGAATCCCGCGTCTTCCTGGACTGCTGGCAATCACAACCCTGACGGAGGAATCATGGTCGGACATATCGTGATGTGGAAACTGAAGGACAGCGCCGAGGGCAAGACCGCGGCCGAAAACGCGAAGATCATGAAGGACATGCTGTCCGCCCTGCCTGGGCTCATCCCCGAGCTGCGCACCCTGGTCGTGAGCGCGGACGTATTCGCATCCATCCCGGAGACCCAGGTCGTGCTGTACACCGTCTTCGACTCCCCCGAAGACCTGCAGACCTACCAAGTCCATCCCGAACACCAGAAATGCGTGTCCTTCGTCTCCGCCGTCGCGGCCGAGAGAAGGGTGGTGGACTACAACTTCTAGCCTTCCGGCCCGCTCCCTCTGAAATGAAAAACCCCGTCGCGAGACGGGGTTTTTCGTTGCCCTACCCTGCCAGCAGGGCCACCTTGACCTGTTTGACGCCGAAGTTCTTGGCTTTCTCGGTGTCCGGGAAGAAGATATCCACGCGCTGCGTGTGGCGCTTGGACATGAGATCGGCAATCTCGAAGATCCCGTGCCCTTTGACGTAGACCTTCTTTCCGAAGACCCAGCCCTGGTCGAAGAGGTCTCGGCTGACGGCGACGATGCCGGGCCGGGCCTTGACCATACTTGCGGTGACATGCGGATCGGGTCCGCATTCGGCCTCGGTCGGGCTGTAGGCCGTGACCGTGACCTCCTTGATCTTCATCTGTTCGAGTTCCGCCACCTGGCGGGTCAGTTCCTGCCGTTCCTCGTCGAGGGCCTGGATGCGGGGCAGGTACTGTTGCCGCGCTTCCGACTCGGCCGTCTTCTGCACCCCGAATCCCACCAGGGTGGAAAACATGGCGAAGAAGAGGGAGGTGACGACAAAAGAGCCGTGACCGTTCATATATACCTCGTGATGCTTCAGTTGATGCCGCCGGCGGGAATCGGGAGAGGGGAGACGGGCAGGAGAAAGGGGAGCGGGAAATGCCGGCCGCATGACACAAGAGAGTCCATAACGATTTTGCATGTAACCGATGAAGCGAAGGGAGGCAACCCCAGGGGAAGGGCATTGGATTTGGGGTGGCCCAGGAAGGAAAAGTCATTCCTTCCTGGGGGATGGGATGATTACTTGGTATTTTGGGGTACGAAGTTCAGGGCAGCCGAATTGATGCAGTAGCGCAGGCCGGTGGGCTTGGGCCCGTCCGGGAAGACGTGTCCGAGGTGCCCGTCGCAGACGGCGCAGACCACTTCCGTGCGGACCATGAACCAGGAGCGGTCCTCGTGCGTGGAGACATGCGTCTCGTCGATGGGCTGGAAGAAACTCGGCCATCCCGTTCCGGAGTCGAATTTGGCGTCCGAAGCGAAGAGGGGGGTGCCGCAGCCGGCGCAGGCATAGACCCCGGTCTCGTGATGGTCGTGATACAGGCCCGTGAAGGCGGGTTCCGTGCCCTTTTCGCGCAGCACATGGTACTGCTCGGGCGTCAGGGACTCGCGCCACTGGGCGTCGGTCTTGATGATCTTTTCCATTGCCTCTCCTCCGGCCGGCCAGGTTGAGGCCAAGGCCAGCACCATAATTGTCAAGAGCAGGGCTCGCGGCCCTTTAGCGTTGGCGACAGACATTGCTGTTCTCCTTGTTTCAGGTTTTCTAATGCCGGCGCTGAACCTGTAAAGGAGCACATTCCAGTTGGAATGTTTTCCCGTTCGGGGTACGGACAGCATCAAAAGCAGGAGGATTCATGAACAGCCCGGAGATCAACCATACCGTGGAAGTGCTCAAGGACGATATCCAGCGGCACGTGGCCCTGACCCTCGGCAGCGACCCCTTCCCGCCCCGGCAGATGCACTACTACCTCGGTCTGTGCTACAGCGTGCGCGACCGCCTGGTCAGCAAGTGGCTGGAAACCCAGCGCTCCTACTACGATTCCATCGCCAAGCGGGTCTACTACATGTCCCTGGAATTTCTGCCCGGCAGGTTCCTGATGAACTACATCCAGGCTCTGGGCATCGAGGACGAATGCCGGGAGGCCGTGCGCGATTTCGGTCTGGATCTGGACGAGCTGCTGGAGGAGGAGTGGAACCCGGGCCTGGGCAACGGCGGCTTGGGGCGGCTCGCGTCCTGCTACATGGACTCCATGGCGACGTGCAGGATTCCGGCCTACGGGTACGGCATCCTCTATGATTACGGCATCTTCTATCAGACCATCGTGAACGGCTACCAGCACGAGTGCGCGGACAACTGGCTGCGGCAGGACTCGCCGTGGGTCCTTCGCCGCGTAAACTTCATGTATCGCATTCACTTTTACGGACGCAGTGAGGTCTATCAGGACAGCGCCGGCCTGGAGCGGTTCCGCTGGGTCGACACGGACTCGGTCATGGCCATGGCCTGCGACATCATGGTCCCGGGGTACCTGAACGGTAACGTGACCAACATGCGGCTGTGGAAAGCCATCTCCACCCGCGATTTCGAGCTGGAGGTCTTCAACCGCGGCGACTACATCGGCGCAGTGCAGGCCAAGGCCGAGAGCGAGAACATCTCCAAGGTCCTCTATCCCAACGATCAGAGCGCCCGCGGCAAGGAGCTGCGCCTGCGGCAGCAGTATTTCTTCGTAGCCGCGACCTTTCAGGACATCCTGCGCCGCTTCCGCAAGAACAACTACTCATCCTTCGACTGCTTCCCGGACCAGGTGGCCGTGCAGCTCAACGACACGCACCCGGCCATCAGCATCGCCGAGCTCATGCGCCTGCTGGTCGACGACGAGGCCCTGGACTGGGAGCGGGCCTGGGGCATCTGCCAGCGGACCTTCTCCTACACCAACCACACCGTCCTGCCCGAGGCCCTGGAGACATGGTCCGTGGACCTCGTGGGGAACGTCCTGCCGCGGCACATGCAGATCATCTTCGAGATCAACCGCCGCTTCCTGGACGAGGTCGACCGCAGGCACCCCGGCCGCACGGACCTGCTGCGCGCCCTGTCCCTCATCGCCGAAGGGGACCGCAAGCAGGTGCGCATGGCCCACCTGGCCATCGTCGGCAGCCACAAGGTCAACGGCGTGGCGCAGCTGCACTCGAACATCCTGAAGAACAGGCTGTTCCGGGACTTCGACGAGTTTTATCCGGGGCGCTTCATCAACGTGACCAACGGCATCACGCCGCGCCGGTGGATCCTGCAGGCCAACCCGGCCCTGTCCGAGCTCATCACCTCCGTCATCGGCGACGAGTGGATCATGGATCTGGACCGGCTCGACGCCCTGGCGCCCCATGCCGAGGACCCCGATTTCCGGCAACGCTGGCAGGAGGTGCGGCGGCGCAACAAGAAACTCCTGGCCCGCTACGTGCTGCGCAAGCTGGGCGTGGGCCTGAACCCCGCGACCCTCTTCGACATGCACGTCAAGCGCATTCACGAGTACAAGCGCCAGCTCCTGAACGTCCTGCACGTCATCACCCTCTACAACCGCATCCGCACCGAGGCCGGAGGCCACCACACGCCGCGCACCGTCTTCTTCGGGGGCAAGGCGGCGCCGGGGTATTTCCAGGCCAAGCTGATCATCAAGCTCATCAACTCCGTGGCCGCCGTGGTCAACGCGGACCCGGCCGTGGGCAGCGACCTGCGTGTGGTCTTCCTGCCCAACTACTGCGTGTCCCAGGCCGAAAAACTCATCCCCGCGGCGGACCTCTCGGAACAGATCTCCACGGCGGGCATGGAAGCCTCGGGCACGGGCAACATGAAATTCTCCCTGAACGGGGCTCTGACCATCGGCACCCTGGACGGCGCGAACATCGAGATCCGGGAGGCGGTGGGGGAGGAGAATTTCTTCCTTTTCGGTCTGACCGAGGAAGAGGTGGTGGGGATGCGCGTGGACGGGTACGACCCGCGGCAGTACTTCGAACGTTCCCTGGAACTGAAGAAGGCCCTGGACATGATCGCCACGGGCGCGTTCTCGCCCGAGGCGCCGGACCTGTTCAGGCCCATCGTCGATTCCCTGCTGAACCAGGGCGACTACTACATGGTCCTGGCCGACTACGAGAGTTACGTTCACGCCCAGGAAGAGGTCTCGCGGGCCTATGAGGACCAGGAGCGGTGGACGCGCATGTCCATCCTGAACACGGCCCACATGGGGCGGTTCTCCAGCGACCGGGCCATCATGGAATACGCTCGGAACATCTGGCAGGTGACGCCCCTGGCGTGATCCGTCAGCTCCTGGGTCCCAGGTCCAGGATCGCCGCGGCCCAGGCGCCGGCTTCGAGATGGAGCCGGCGCGTCGCGTCCGCGTCCAGGCTCAGGTCCTGGAGCATCCTGTCGGGGCCCTGGCCTTCACCGTCTTCCAGCGCGGGTAGCAGGTTCAGCAGCGGGGCGTATTCCGTGGGTCCCGCCGCCATGAGTGCCTTTTTCTGGGCCTCGGTCAGGGGCAGGCAGGCCAGGGCATCGGACATGTTCACACCGAGGATGGCGTCGAGCAGCGAAAACATGCCCATCAGAAACATCTCGTCGGGCCTGAAATCCCAGAAATCGTTCTGCGCCACGAGCTGTTCGAGGAACCGGCCCCGCCACAGGGAGACGTGCAGGACCTCGCCCTGGATCTCGCCCTGGGCCATGTCTGCCATGAGTACGGCGCGCAGCCAGTTGCGGACGTTGATCCAGCCCAGCAGCGTGATGGCCTGGCGGATGGAGTCGATCTTGCGCATGAAGCCGAAGGCCGGGGAGTTCAGGTACGACAGGAGGCGGTAGGACAGGCTCACGTCGGCCTGGATGGTCCTGGCCAGGGCGTCGAGGTCCGGATTTTCTCCTTCGACGACGCGCAGCAACTGCAGGCGCGAGTTCTGGTGGGAGGACAGCCGGCGGCCGGGGATGATTTCCGCGGTCTTGAAAAAGGACCCCTGGAAGAGGGTCGCGCCGAGGCCGAGCAGGCTCTCCGCCTCGCAGCGCGTGACGACGTTGCGGACCAGGCAATCCTTCGCCGCGGCGCCGCGCTTCAGGGCTTCGGGCAGGCCGGCGTCGGCGATCATGCCGGGCCTGTCCAGGCAGAGTAAGGATGCCGCGTCCAGGCACGAGGCGCCGGGCGTGACCTGCGGGTCCCACTCCAGGGCCAGGGTGTGGCCCTCTCGGACCAGCAGGGCCAGTGACTGGTCCAGGCCCTTGTCCCGCTGGCAGTCGGGGCCGAGGAGGATGACGGACGACTGTGCAGGTATGGCCCGGGGTACGGCCTGTTCCAGCTGCTTCCGGGAATAGGCCAGGAGCATTTTCTTGTTGCGGGCCAGGATGTTCTTCAGGCCTACGTAATCCCCGGCGATCACAACCGTGCCGACGCCTTCCCGGTCGGGCGGGAGGCCGGCCTGGCCCGAAGCGGCCTGGATCTCGTAGCCCCAGACGGATTTTGCGGAGGTGAAAACCGGATTGCGGGACAGCAGATGCAGATTGTCGGCGCCGGGTGCTTGCATCGGACGGACTCCGGGTTGCGGTGGGGAGAAGGTCGCTCTGCCGGAGAGCGTGCACGCGTATGATCTTTAAATCAAGGTCCGGACGGATTGTTAACATTAATGTTCACGACAAAGGAGGCCTCGCGATGCTGCCGATGCGGTCGCGCGCGGTTCGCACGCTTTCTTTGCGGTGGCTGCTGGGTACAAGGATGTATCCAGTCCCAATACATGATTTGCAAAATTGTAATTTTGTTATGATCATCCGGGGAAATAATTCGGTTGCATATTTCAAAAATGTAACCTATTTAACTGTCCAGTTCGGCTGGGGTATATATTTCAGGGTGTTGTCGAAATGGCACTTGGATTGCTTAGTACCTCGCGAACCTGAGCACGGCTCATGCCGGAAACTGCATACACCAACTTGCCCTGGAGGATATCATGAACGGATTAACGGCCCGTCGGGACGCCATCAAGGCCATCACCGACTATAAACCCACGCATGCCCCCCTGAATTTCAAGGAAACCTCCCCGACCGAGGTTTTCGGCAGCAACGTGTTCAACGACAGCGTCATGCGTGAGCGCCTGCCCAAGAACATCTACAAGTCCCTGAAGAAGACCATCGAGCTGGGCGAGAAGCTCGACGCCTCCGTGGCCGACGTCGTGGCCAACACCATGAAGGACTGGGCCATCGAGAAGGGCGCCACCCACTTCACCCACGTCTTTTTCCCCCTGACGGGCCTGACCGCCGAGAAGCACGACTCCTTCCTGGTGCCCGACGGCAAGGGCGGCGCCATCGCCGAGTTCAGCGGCAAGCTGCTCATCCAGGGCGAACCCGACGCCTCCAGCTTCCCCTCCGGCGGCCTGCGCGCCACCTTCGAGGCCCGCGGCTACACCGCCTGGGACGTGACCAGCCCGGCCTACATCCTCGAAAACCCCAACGGCACTGTGCTGTGCATCCCCACGGCCTTCGTGTCCTGGACCGGCGAGGCACTGGACAAGAAGACTCCGCTGCTGCGGTCCATGCAGGCCCTGAACAAGCAGGCCAAGCGCGTCCTGAAGCTCTTCGGCGTCGAGACCAAGCTGCCCATCACCAGCTACGCCGGCCCCGAGCAGGAATATTTCCTCATCGACCGCAACTTCGTCTTCGCCCGCCCCGACCTGCTCATCGCCGGCCGCAGCCTGTTCGGCGCCAAGCCGCCCAAGGGCCAGGAGTTCGAGGACCAGTATTTTGGAGTCGTGCCGCGCCGCGTCCTGTCCTTCATGATGGAAGTGGACCGTGAACTCTTCAAGCTCGGCGTCCCGGTCAAGACCCGCCACAACGAGGTGGCCCCCAGCCAGTTCGAGATCGCGCCCATCTACGAGCAGGGCAACCTGGCCACGGACCACAACCAGCTGGTCATGACCGTGCTGCGCAGCGTGGCCAAGCGCTACGGCATGGTCTGCCTGCTGCACGAAAAGCCCTTCGCCGGCATCAACGGCTCGGGCAAGCACCTCAACTACTCCATCGGCAACGACGAGGTCGGCTGCCTGTTCGATCCCGGCGACACGCCCCATGACAACGCCCAGTTCCTGGTCTTCTGCGCCGCCGCCATCCGCGCCGTGCACAAGTACGGCCCGCTGCTGCGCGCCACCGTGGCCAGCGCCTCCAACGACCACCGCCTCGGCGCCAACGAGGCCCCGCCGGCCATCATGTCCGTCTACCTCGGCGAACAGCTGACCGACGTCTTCGAGCAGTTCAAGAAGGGCGAGGTCAAGAGCTCCAAGCAGAAGGGCGTCATGCACATCGGCGTCGACACGCTGCCCCCGCTGCCCATGGATCCGGGCGACCGCAACCGCACCAGCCCCTTCGCCTTCACCGGCAACCGCTTCGAGTTCCGCGCCGTGGGCTCCTCCATGTCCATCGCCGGCTCCCAGGTGGCCCTGAACACCATGATGGCCGAGTCCCTGGACTACATCGCCACGGAGCTGGAAAAGGCCACTGGCGGCAAGAAGACCAAGCTCAACGCCGCCGTACAGGAACTGCTGCAGAAGCTCATGGTCGAGCACGAAGCCGTCATCTTCAACGGCGACGGCTACTCCGAGAAATGGCACAAGGAAGCCGAGCGCCGCGGCCTGGCCAACCTGAAGGCTACCCCCGACGCGCTGCCCATGCTGTCCGCGCCTTCGACCATCGAGCTCTTCACCAAGTTCGGCGTGCTGACCGAGGCCGAGCTGCGCTCCCGCGAGGAGATCTACCTGGAGCAGTACTGCAAGACCGTCGAGACCGAAGCCAACCTCATGTTGCGCATGGCCAAGACCGTCATCTTCCCGGCCTCCTTCCGTTACCAGAGCGAACTGGCCACGGCCTGCGCGAACCTGAAGGCCATCGGCAAGGAATTCGGCACCACGACCCTCGACCAACTGACCACCAACCTGCGCGCCATGCAGAAGGTCACCTACGAGCTCGAAGCTCTGCTCGAAGCCGACAAGGGCTCCTCGACCATGGAGCACGCCAAGTACTTCCAGAAGACCATCCTGCCGGCCATGGGCGAAGTGCGGAAGCACGCCGACATTCTGGAGACCCTCGTCGCCGACGACCTCTGGACCCTGCCGAGTTACATGGAGATGCTCTTCATCCGCTAACCCTATTTCCGCCGAACCGGCCTGTCGAAGCGCATCCTCCCCTCGCCAGGTTCTTTGCCGAAAACCGGCCGGTTCCGGAAACTCCTCCTCAGGCCGCCCCCACCAGGGGCGGCCGCTTTTTTGGGCGCAGGCCCCGCGTTGACGGCGCGCACGGCTGTGTCTAGATAAGCGGAAGCCCATTTCCACCCCGAACGAGCGAACACCATGGAAATCCTGCGCAAGTGGCTGAACACGGTCTTCTCGGACACGCAGCTGGTCATCCTTCTGCTGGTCCTGGCCATCTGCACGGCCGTCGTCCTGTCCGTCGGCAACCTGCTGGCGCCTGTCATCGCCAGCGTGGTCATCGCCTTCCTGTTGGAAGGACTGGTTCGAACCCTGGAGCGTTTCCGCTGCCCGCGGCTGCTGGCCGTCGGCATCGTCTTCGGGCTCTTCATGCTCTTCCTGGCCGTGCTGCTCCTGGCCCTCATCCCGCTGCTGGCCTCGCAGATCACGGACCTCATCGCGAACATCCCGGCCATCGTGGCGCAGGGACAGACCCTGCTTGAGTATCTGCCCCGGAAGTACCCGTTCTTCACCGAGTCGCAGATCCAGGCCATCGTGGATTCCCTGACGCTGCAGTTTTCGCAGATCGGCCAGAAGGTCCTGGCCTTTTCCCTGTCTTCGGTGCGTTCGGTCTTCTCCTTCGTGGTCTATCTCGTGCTCATGCCCATCCTGGTGTTCTTCTTTCTCAAGGACAAACGGGTCATCCTCGAATGGCTGAGCGGCTTCCTGCCCGCGGACCACACCCTGGCCAGCAAGGTCTGGACGGACTTCAAGACCCAGGCCGGCAACTACGTGCGCGGCAGGATCTGGGAAGTGCTCATCGTCTGGGCCGCGACCTACGCCAGCTTCCTGCTCTTCGGCCTGGACTACGCCATGCTCCTCAGCTTGCTGGTGGGCCTGTCCGTCATCATCCCCTACATCGGAGCCGTGGTGGTGACCGTGCCCGTGGTCATCATCTCCTTCATCCAGTGGGGGCCGGGCGCACAGTTCACCTGGGCCATGATCGCCTACCTGGCCATCCAGCTCCTCGACGCCAACCTGCTCGTGCCGCTGCTCCTCTCGGAGGCCGTGAACCTGCATCCCATCGCCTCCATTACCGCCATCCTCGTCTTCGGCGGCGTGTGGGGCGTGTGGGGCGTCTTTTTCGCCATCCCCCTGGCCACGCTGGCGCAGTCGGTGCTGGAGGCGTGGAAGTTCCAGCGTATGGGCTCGGGGCAGGCCTGACCAAAAAAGGTCCCATGGGTCTCCAGGTCCCCCATGGGCGTTCACCATTCAATCAAGGACACCAAATGAAGAAATACGACGTCTACGGCATGGGCAACGCCCTGGTGGATATGGAATTCGAAGTCTCCGACGCCTTCCTGCAAACCATGGGAGTGGAGAAGGGCTTCATGACCCTGGTCGATGAAGAGCGCCAGTTCGAACTCCTCGAATACCTGCGCGGCGAGCGCAGCAACCGCTCGGGCGGCGGCTCGGCGGCCAACACAGTGGTCGCCAACGCGCTGTTCGGCGGCAGTTCCTTCTACACCTGCCTGGTCAGCAACGACGAGATGGGCGATTTCTACACCCAGGAGCTGGCCAGGGCCGGCGTTGACACCAACTTGGCCGAGCGCCGGGCCGAGGGCGTGACGGGCAAGTGCCTGGTCATGGTCACGCCGGACGCCGAGCGGACCATGAACACGTTTTTGGGCATCTCCGAGTCCCTGTCAGTGGATCAGCTGCGCCCCGAGGCCCTGCGCGATTCCGAGTTCGTCTACTCCGAGGGCTACCTCGTCACCTCGCCCACGGCGCGCCCGGCCGTGGCCGAGGCCATGCGCCTGGCCCGCGAGGCCGGAGTGAAGACGGCGCTCAGCTTCTCGGACCCGTCCATGGTCAAGTATTTCCGCCTGGGCCTGGAAGAGATCATCGGCGAAGGAGTCGACCTGCTGTTCTGCAACCGCGAGGAGGCCCTGCTGTGGGGCGAGTGCCGCACCCTGGCCAAGGCCGTGGACAGCCTGCGCCGCATAGCAGGCAGCTTTGTCGTGACCTTGGGCGGGGAGGGGGCCCTGATCTTCGACGGCTACGCCCTGCACGAGGTCGACCCGTTCCCGGTTACGCCCGTGGACACCAACGGCGCGGGCGACATGTTTGCTGGGGCCTTCCTGCACGGCATCACCCACGGCATGACCTACGCCGAGGCCGGACGCTTCGCGAGCCTGGCGGCATCCAAGGTCGTCACGGTCTTCGGCCCGCGCCTGAAGCCCGAGGAGTATGCCAAGACCCTGGCCGAGTTCCGGGGAGGGCGGTGATCAGGCCATGAACCGCGCAGGAGCCTGAGCGTGTTCGCCGGCATCGAGGACTGGGGTTGGTGGCTGGCGGCGGTCTCGGCCGTGACCTTCGTCGGGTCCCTGGCCGTGGTCCCCATGCTGGCCGTGCGCATCCCGGCGGACTACTTCCGCCGGGACCGGCGCGGCCCTACGCCGTGGCGAAGGAGGCATCCGGTCCTGCGCCTTGCCGTGCTCGTGCTCAAGAACGCCCTTGGCGTGGTCCTGCTCCTGGGCGGGATCGTCATGCTCTTCCTGCCGGGCCAGGGCCTGCTGACCATGTTCCTGGGCATCGTGCTCATGGACTTCCCCGGCAAGTTCGGGTTGGAACGCTATCTCATCTCCCGCGGTCCGGTGCTCAAAAGCATCAACTGGATCCGCAGAAAGGCCGATGTCCGCGAACTCGAAACGGACGGCGACAGCCGGGACCGGACCGCGTGAACCCAGGCCGGTCGGGCGTTTTCCGAGAATTTATCTCGGATTTCGATTTTTAACGAAAAAACCCTTTGACATGAGGCGGATGTCCACATAAAAGCGGTTTCTCGTTGGACGGGGCAGGGCGGTTAGCTCAGCTGGGAGAGCGTCGGCCTTACAAGCCGAATGTCATAGGTTCGATCCCTGTACCGCCCACCAAGAAGACCATGCGGGGTCGTAGTTAAGACGGTTATAACGCCGGCCTGTCACGCCGGAGGCCGTGGGTTCGAGTCCCATCGGCCCCGCCATTAGAGAACAAGGGATTTCAGTCGAAAGACTGGGATCCCTTTTTTCTTGCGTGGGTTTGTGTGTCAGTGTCTTACGAATCAGGGAGAAGCCATCCGGTGACGGGTGGCTTTTTTGTTTGGCTCAAGTACGTATGATCCGGTTGTGCTTGGATGCATTATGTATGACAAAAGAAGGACTTGCCGGTGGTGCAACATATCTTGTAGGGAATTTGCGATTATTATTCGCGTTCGGAAGCGGTAATGCTTTGGAGAAAAGTCAGGGTAGTGTGCGGGATCTTCAGCAAAAAGAAAGACCATGGCATGTGTGGGTTGTACCACCAATCCACAACTCCGGGAGGAGTCTGCCATGGTCAGGAAGAATTCTATTCTATCGTCGTCTGAACTGAAAGGGCTTCTTGAAGGCGAACAGGATGTTTTGAAGGAACTCGTGCGTGCGGTTGTCCAGCAAACGTTGGAGGCCGAGATGGACGCAGCCCTTGGAGCATCCAAGGGTGAGCGCACAGAGGGCCGTCTGGGCTATCGCAGCGGCTATTATGGCCGC